>CADBUN010000088.1 GCA_902797825.1 uncultured Ruminococcus sp.
CATCTATTGCGATAAATTCCGCATAGCTTTGTTGAGCTCCTTGACATACGACAGTATGCCTGCGTCACTCGCCTCGCTCTGCGAAATGTATCACTAATATCTGATTAAATCTTTTTATCAAGGATTAGTATTATAAGGAAGTAGTATACATATTATTTTGAAGCGGCTGCTTTGGCTGTTGCTCCTCAGCAGGCGACGGCGAGTCTAAATGACTGCCGAAGGCACGATTTTCTTGTTTTTGTCGAAAAAGTATTGACTTTAACGTGCTAATACAGTAAAATAATAAACGCTGTAACGCCGGATCTCCGGCGAAATGAGATTGATTTTGGAGGAAAACCATGAAAAAGATGATTGCGTTTGTATTAGCGCTGCTGATGGTCGGCGCTGTGATGGCTGCCTGCGGCAACAACAAGGCCGGCAACAGCAGTTCTTCCGGCAGCAGTTCTGCCGACAGTAATTCCGGCAAGACCGAAGCGACCGGTTCAGCGACCGGTTCCGATCTCGACAAGGTAAAGGCTGCCGGTAAGCTGGTCGTCGGTATCACCGATTTTGAGCCGATGGACTATCACGATGAAAAGGGCAAGTGGATCGGCTTTGACGCGGATATGGCGTCTGCCTTTGCGGCAAGCATCGGCGTAGAGGCTGAGTTTGTCGAGATCGACTGGGACAACAAAATTCTGGAGCTCAACGGCGGCACCATCGACTGTGTCTGGAACGGCATGACGCTGACCGACGAGGTTACCTCGGCGATGTCCTGCTCCGAGCCTTACTGCAACAACGCGCAGGTTGTCGTTGTTAAGAAGGACGTTGCCGATCAGTATGCCAAGGCTGAGGACTGCAAGTCGCTGAAATTCGCTGTCGAGAGCGGCTCGGCAGGTCAGGAACAGGCACAGGCGCACGGCTTCACCTTCACCGAGGTCAAGGATCAGGCTACCGCGCTGATGGAGGTTGCCTCCGGCACCTGTGACGCCGCGATCATTGACTCTTTGATGGCAGGCGCGATGGTCGGCGAGGGCACCGGCTACGCACAGCTCACCTACACCGCTTCGCTGAATTCTGAGGAATACGGCGTCGGCTTCCGTAAGAATTCCGACCTGACCGCAAAGTGCAACGAGTTCTTCACCTCCGCCAAGGCTGACGGTACCATCGACAATATCGCCAAGACCTACGGCGTACAGGCTGCGGTGATTAAATAATCACATTTACTTAGTATCCTTATGAGACAGAGAGCCTTGTGCTCTCTGTCTTTTGGGGTTGCGGAATAAGGGCGAACGCGCTTTGCGTTTATTCCGCGATCCCGATTCTATCTTCGTGCAGAGGTTATGTTATGAACGTTTTTTTTGAACAGTTTCCGGTTGTTTTTCAGGCGCTGAACGTAGGCTTTTTGCAGACGCTTAAGCTGTTCGGTATTACCCTGCTGGGCGCCCTGCCGCTCGGACTGGTGATTTCCTTCGGCTCCATGAGCAAGTTCAAGCCCCTGTCGGCGGTTGTGCGGACGCTCGTGTGGATCATCCGCGGTACGCCGCTGATGCTGCAGCTGCTGATCATCTTCTATTTCCCCGGTCTGGTATTCGGCAAACAGCTTTGGGGCGGTGGCGAGGGCGGTCGTTTCTTTGCGTCCGCGATCGCATTTATCATCAACTATGCCTGCTATTTCTCCGAGATCTACCGCGGCGGTATCCAGGGCGTTCCCCACGGTCAGCAGGAGGCAGGTCTGGTGCTCGGTCTTTCCCGAAGCCAGATTTTCTTTAAGGTTACGCTCTTGCAGATGATCAAGCGAATCGTTCCGCCGATGTCGAACGAGATCATCACCCTCGTCAAGGATACCTCGCTGGCGCGTATCATCGCGCTGCAGGAGGTCATCTGGGCAGGACAGGCGTTCATGAAGGGCAGCCAGGGGATCTCCGGCGCCATCTGGCCGCTGTTCTTTACCGGCGTATATTATCTCGCGTTCTCGGGTATTCTCACCCTGCTCTTCGGCTGGATTGAGAAAAAGCTGAGCTACTTTAAGGCGTAAGGAGGCGGCGTTATGGCGATATTGGAAGTCAAGAATATTTGTAAGAGCTTCGGCCGCAACCACGTGCTCAGAGGCATTGATTTTACCCTCGAGCAGGGCGAGGTGCTGTCGATCATCGGCTCCTCCGGCTCGGGAAAAACCACCCTCCTGCGGTGCTTAAACTCGCTCGAGTTCGCCGATGAGGGACAGATCGTCGTCAGCGGCGAGACGATCTTTGACGCCGCGGTCAACAAGCGCCCCTCCGAGGCACAGCTGCGCCAGAAGCGGCTGCACTTCGGGCTGGTGTTTCAGAATTTCAACCTCTTTCCGCAGTACAGCGTGCTGGACAACGTCACCCTGGCGCCCCGGCTGCTTAAGAAGGACAGCAGGGAAGCGATCGAAAAATACGCTCTCGAGCTGATCGACAGCGTCGGGCTGAAGGATAAGGTGAACAGCTACCCCTGTGAGCTTTCGGGCGGTCAGCAGCAGCGCGTGGCGATCGCCCGCGCCCTCGCAATGAAGCCGAACATCCTGTGCTTTGACGAGCCGACCTCCGCGCTCGATCCCGAGCTGACCGGCGAGGTGCTCAAGGTCATCCGATCGCTTGCCGACAGGAACATGACCATGATCATCGTCACCCACGAGATGGCGTTTGCGCACGATGTCAGCGATAAGATCATCTTTATGGACGGCGGCGTGATCGCGGAACAGGGCGCTCCCGACATCCTCGATCATCCCAAGAGCGAGAGGCTGCAGGCGTTCCTGACCTCATTCTGAGAAAAATTGTCAGATAAAAACCCTGTGATAACGGCATGAAACAGCTGCCGCGGGTTATTTTTTCAGAAAGTTTAGAATAAATATGCAAAATCAACTTGCCTAATCCTTCCATTTGTTGTATAGTGTTAGGTGAGCGGTTGAATTTTCAACCATATCGAAACATGAAATGAGGTAAAGAAAATGAAAAAGTTTTTGGCTATTGTCCTCGTCGGCGCGATGATCGCATCCGTTGCCATGCTTGCCGGCTGCGGCAATAACAGCAACAACAAAAGCGCTTCCGATACCAAGGCGACCGAGAGCGCGAAGGCAACCCTGACCATGGCGACCAACGCCTACTTCGCTCCCTATGAGTATTATGAGGGCGAGAATATCGTCGGTATCGACGTCGAGATCGCCAAGGCGATCGCCGATAAGCTCGGCATGGAGCTCAAGGTCGTGGATATCGAATTCGATTCCATCATCACCGGCGTCCAGACCGGCAAGTATGACATGGGCATGGCGGGTATGACCGTGACCGATGAAAGAAAAGAATCCGTCGATTTCTCCGACAGCTACGCGACCGGTATCCAGTCCGTCATCGTCAAGGAAGGCAGCGAGATCACGAAGGTTGACGATATCCTGGCGAAGGACGCTACCTATAAGATCGGCGTTCAGCTTTCCACCACCGGCGACATCTATGTCACCGACGATCTGGGCGATGCGGCCGCCGAGCGCGTCGTAGAGTATCAGACCGGTAACGACGCGGTATCCGCGCTGGCGTCCGGTAAGGTTGACGCGGTTGTCATTGACAACGAGCCCGCGAAGTCCTATGTTGCCGCGACCTCCGGCTTGAAGATTCTGGATACCGAGTATGTTTCCGAGGATTATGCGATCTGCTTCGCGAAGAATAACACCGAGCTCAAGGATAAGGTCAACGCCGCCTTGAAGGATCTGATCGCCGACGGTACCGTTAAGACCATCATTGATAAGTACATCACCGCTAACTAAAGTATAACGAATGACCGACGCAGGGCGGATTCCTCCGCCCTGTTTCTGCATATCACGGGAATGGGTGTTTTATGAAAAGGAAAAGAATCATAGCGTTTTTGATCTGTGCAGTTGTGATCGTGAGCATGGCGGTCTGCTTCTGCGTGGCTGCCGGCGCCGCCGGTGCTGCCGACGCGCCCTCGGGCGGCGAACAGGTAACGTCGTCATGGTTTGACGATATCAAGGCACAGTTCAAGCTGAATTTTATTGATAAGGATCGCTGGAAGTCGCTTTTGGGCGGCTTGGGTAACACGCTGCGGATCACGCTTTACGCGGCGCTGCTGGGCGTTGCGATCGGTATCGTGATCGCGGCGATCCGTACCACCTATGACAACAACCGCGAGAACATGAAGCACAGCCGGAGCATCGGCTACTATGTGCTGGGCTTCTTTAACGCGCTGAGCAAGATCTACCTGACGGTCATACGCGGTACGCCGGTGGTCGTCCAGCTGTTGATCATCTACTTCATCATCTTCGCGACCTCCAACAACGATATTATGATCGCGTCGCTCGCGTTCGGTATTAACTCCGGCGCGTATGTCGCCGAGATCCTGCGCGGCGGTATCATGTCGATCGACAAGGGACAGTTTGAAGCGGGCCGCTCGATCGGCTTCAACTATGTACAGACGATGTACTATATCATCATTCCGCAGGTGCTCAAAAACGTGCTGCCCACCCTGCTCAACGAGTTCATCGCCCTGTTGAAGGAAACCTCGGTAGCAGGCTATGTCGGCGTGGTCGATCTTACCCGTGCCGGCAACGCGATCCGCGGCGCGACCTTCTCCGCCTTTATGCCGCTGATTGCCGTGGCGCTGATTTATCTGGTGATCGTACTGGTGCTGACGTGGATCGTCGGCATTATCGAGAGGAGGCTGCGTAAGAGTGAACGATAATATCCTGATCAAGGTCAATGATCTGAAAAAGCATTTCCGCGAGGGTACCATCCACGCGCTGGACGGCGTCAGCATGGATATCGCGCGCGGTGAGGTGATCGTCATCATCGGTCCCTCCGGCTCGGGAAAATCAACCTTCCTTCGTTCGCTGAACCTGCTCGAGCTGCCGACCTCCGGCGAGATCCTCTTTGACGGCGTCGATATCAACGCGCCGCACGTTAACATCAATAAGCACCGTCAGAAGATGGGGATGGTGTTCCAGCACTTCAACCTCTTCCCGAATATGACGGTTCTGGGCAATATGACGCTCGGTCCGAGAAAGCTGCTGAAGAAATCAAAGGCAGAGGCAGAAGCGAAGGCGCGCGAGCTGCTCGAGCGCGTCGGGCTGAGCGACAGGGCGGACGCGTATCCCTCCCAGCTTTCCGGCGGTCAGAAGCAGCGTATCGCCATCGTGCGCGCGCTGTGTATGGAGCCGGAGGTGATGCTCTTTGACGAGCCGACCTCGGCGCTCGATCCCGAGATGGTCGGCGAGGTGCTGGACGTCATGAAGGAGCTTGCCCGGGAGGGCATGACCATGGCGGTGGTTACCCACGAGATGGGCTTCGCGCGCGAAGTCGGTACGCGCGTCGTCTTTATGGACGGCGGCGTGATCATCGAAGAGGGCACCCCCGAGGCGATCTTCGATCATCCGCAGAGCGATCGGTTGAAGAACTTCCTCGCCAAGGTATTGTAATACGCAGGCATACAAAAACGCTTCCGGCTCGGAGGCGTTTTTCTGCGGTATCTTTCGATGAGCCGGAGGATATCGAGGTCTTTCGTCCGCTTCACTTGCGCCTGCCGATCGCGTTCGGCGGCGGTGTGCGGTTTTCGGTCGTTTCCGGTCTTGATTTATTATTGCGGTTATGATATACTGATAGTCAAATGTGTTTGAAACTATTACTTTTGGTGATGATAGATGGACGATTTTAAAAAGGTCGTAGCAGGCAATATCATGAAGCTTCGCACCTCGATGAACCTGACGCAGGCGCAGCTGGGCGAGAAGCTCAACTATTCGGATAAAAGTATCTCCAAGTGGGAGAGAGGCGAGTCGATCCCCGATGTATTTGTCTTGAAGCAGCTCGCCGACCTCGCCGGTGTTACGGTGGATGATATCATCACGCCGCACGATCCGGACGAAGAGCTCCGGGTGGAGAAGCCGACGCGCCGTTACAGCCGCCGCTTCATTACGCTGACGGTGCTCGCCGGTATCTGGGCGCTGGCGGTGCTGGTGTTCGTGATCCTGTGGATCGCCGGCATCTTCCACTGGCTGGTGTTTGTCTACGCGATCCCTGTCTCGCTGGTTACGCTGCTGGTGCTCAACTCCGTATGGGGCGACCGCAGGTGGAACCTCTACATCATTTCGGGGCTGGTATGGGGCGTGATCTGTTCGATTTATCTCTCGGCGCTCAAGTATAACTGGTGGCAGCTGTTCCTGGTGGGCATCCCGGCACAGATTATCATCATCTTTGCCTTCTCGATTAAGAGCAAGCCGAAAACGCAGTAAATACCTGACTTTCTACTGAGAGTAGAGTGTTCCTTTGAGCGCTCTACTCCTCTTTTTTCGTCCGTAGAGTGGCGGCGGGGGAACAGTAGACCGCCCGGGAGAGGGAATAGATTGCAATTTGACAGCCAAGGCTTACAATGATAGATGTGAGCTTCGGGTAACTCATTTACGGAAAACGCGTTTGATACTAGTCAGGGTTTTTATTAAGGATTAGTATGATCAAGGATTAGTATGAAGGCTGCTTCATGAATGATTGCGAAGCTCCCGGCACGTGTGCCGGATTGCGGTAGCTCAGCCGCCTGTGTTAAGGAGTGAAAAACATGAGTTATATTATCAGCACCTGTACCACCGCCGACATGACGAAGAAGATGTTCGACAAGCTTGACGTCCGTTGTATCGGCTTCCATTTTGTGATTAACGGGAAATCGTATACCGACGATTTGTATACCTCCATGAGCGCCAAGGAGTTTTACGGCTACATCCGCAACGGCGCCGATACCACGACCTCTCAGGTCTCTGTCGGCGAATACGTCGATTACTTCCGCTCGATGCTGCTCGACGGCAACGATATCCTGCATATCTGCCTGTCCTCCGGTATCTCCAACACCGTTCAAAGCGCGAACGCCGCCGCCAAGATGCTCAAGGCGGAGTTCCCCAAGCGGAAGCTGTATATCGTCGATTCGCTGTGCGCTTCCTCGGGCGTAGGTCTTTTGGTCACGATGCTCTCGCAAATGCGCGCAGAGGGTAAGGATATCGACACCGTGTATCAGTGGGCGCAGGAGCACCGCCGACAGGTTCAGCACTGGTTCTGTTCCACCGATCTGACCTACTATATCAAGGGCGGCCGCGTCTCCAAGATCAGCGGCGTGATCGGCGGTATCTTCGAGATCTGTCCGCTGTTATGCGTCAGCCCCGAGGGTAAGCTCAAGCCCATCGCCAAGATCCGCACCAAGAAGAAGGTGCTGACCGCGCTGGTGGATAAGATGGAGCAGCATGCCGAAAAGGGCTTAGATTATGACGGTCTGTGCTATATCTCTCACTCGGATTGCTTAGAGGACGCCGAGCTTGTCAGAGCGCAGATACTCCAGAGATTCGGTAAGATCAGAGAAATCCCGATCTTTGATGTCGGCACCACCATCGGCTGCCATACCGGCACCGGCACCGTCGCCCTGTTCTTCACGAGCACGGACGAGAGAGAGGACGCGTGATGAATGCCGCCAAGGCGTTGTCCGGCGACCTGAGAGCCGAGCGAAAAAGGCAGAAAACCCGGCTCCCCGACTATACGCGCGGTGAAGAGATCGTCAACACGGTGACGCATATCCTGGGCGCGGTGTTCGCCGTAGCGGCGATTCCGCTGCTGATCGTTACGGCGGCGAAGCACCATAACCCATGGGCGATCGTCTCCGGCGCCGTCTACGGCGCGACGCTGCTGATCATGTTCACCGTGTCCAGCATTTATCACGGCTTGCCGGTCGGCAACGCCAAGCGCGTCATGCGCGTGATCGATCACTGTGATATTTACTTCTTGATTGCCGGCACCTATACGCCGATTCTGCTCGTCGGGATCCGTCCGCTGAATCCGGCGCTGGCGTGGTCGATCTTCGGCGTCGAATGGGCGCTGACCGCGATCGCCGTCACGCTGAACGCCATTGACCTCAAACGCTTCGAAAAGGTCTCGATGGTGTGTTATATCGGCATGGGCTGGTGTATCGCGGCGGTTTTGAAGATCACCATCGAAGCGATGACGCTGCCCGGCTTCTTGCTGCTGCTGTTCGGCGGCGTCGCCTATACGATCGGCGCGGTGCTTTACGGGATCGGAAAACGGGTGCGCTATATCCACTCGGTGTTCCACGTGTTCGTGCTGATCGGCAGCGTGCTCCAGTTTTTGGCGATTTTATTTTATGTAATGTAATAGTTGATGAGGCTGTGAAAACCGCCGTCTTTGTAAGAGCAAGGGGACGGGGTTCACAGCCTCTTTTGTTCTATCAAGGGCGGTTTGACCATATCCATGTAGCAGGGATGTGGATATTATGTTACTCAGAGCAGCCTCGTTTCTCGTGGTGTTTTTGCTGTTAGCGTGTTTGATTACGGCGATCTCCGGCACGATGCTTCAACCGCCCTCGGCACAGGCGGTTCCTCAAGCCGCCGTTGAAGCGCCGCCCGAAACACAGCCGCCGACGCAGCCTGCGACCGAAGCGCCTACGCTGACAAGGGTGTGGGAGCATCCGGTACGGGAAGACGCCTATACGCCCCGGCTGAGCGCGCCCGACGCGGACGATCCGCGCTATTATTCGTCGGACAACATCTTTTATGCCGCCGATTACGGGATGCCCAATTGTACCTGCTACGCGTGGGGGAGGGCGTATGAGCTCAACGGCGAGCCGCCCCGGCTCTCGCCCTATGACGCCTGTACCTGGTATGACTATAATGCCGAAAACGGCTTCTACGACTATGGCGATACGCCCCGTCAGGGGGCGGTAGCCTGCTGGGCGTATGCGGACGGCGGTCCGGGACACGTTGCGGTCGTCGAGAAGGTGGACGGTGATTCGGTGCTTTTGTCGAACTCCGCCTACAGCGGCGCCGAATTCTATATGGATACGGTGCCTGCCGACGATCCGAGCGCCGGGCGCGAGGGCTGGATCTTTCAGGGGTATATTTATGTCGCGGACAGCGTTTAGTACCTCGCTAAAAGCTTTTATCATCAAAAAAGGAGCTATCCCTGCGGACAGCTCCTTTTCTGATGTTTATATTCAGTTCATACAAGGATTAGTAATAAAGGGTGTCATGCACGCCGTCGTCTATGCCGGCGATCCGCCGCATCATCCTGGTGCAGTCGGTGATATCCGAGGCGCCGTCGTTGTCAAAATCCGCCATGCGCTTTTCTTCATCGGTGAAAAGGATCATATCGGATAACCACCGCTGGGTATAGGTGACGTCGAGGATATCAAAGACGTCGTCCTCGTTGACGTCGCCCTCCTCGCGGTCGCTGCGGCACAGCGCCTTGATGACGAAGGTGCCGCCGATCTCGTCGTCGAGCTTCGTTTTGTAAAAATCCATCACGTCCATCGCGTCGGTGCTGTAGCCGATCAGATAGCTCTGACCGTAGGCGGTGTTGGGCTTGAAGAGATAGGAGCCGCCGGAGGTCAGCCATTCGTCACAGCCGATGGTGATCCCGGTGCTGCCGTTCTTCGTGATCTGGACGCCGATCGCGCCCTTGGTCTTGGGCGCGTCAAAGCCGTAGACCGGCGCGCTCGTAAAGCCCTCGTGGTCGATCGTTCCCTGCGCCAGCAGCATCCACTGAGCGGTGTCGGTCACCGGCGCGCCGTCGCTGTTCACGGGGATATAGTAGACGGTGTATTCCGAGCCCTGTGAGGTGGATTCAAAGACCACCCGGTCGATCTTATGATAGCCGTCGGAAAAGTCAAAGACATTCGCGTAGGTCATCTTTGTCTGATTCGGTCGCAGCTTGGCGATGTAATTGAATTCATAGGTAGCGCCGTAGGTCTCGTTCTGCTGCATCTTGCTGACGGCAGATACCGGGGTAGAGCTCGTGATCGCGTAGCTCGGGCCGAAGCGCGAGTCAAAGAGATACAGATCCTCGTAAGAGATCCAGAAATAACCGTTGGTGCCCCAGCCGCTGCCCCAGCTGTTTTTACACAGCCACGCGCCGTGGGAGGCAGGGCGGTGACCGCTGAGGAAGTTGGTGCTGCTGTAGGTGTCGCTCCATCCGACGACCTCGATCGCGTGACCGTTCAGCTCCCGCGTCTGGAGTCCTTCCTTATCACAGTAATAGGCGCTCGTGCCCGAGTTCAGGTATGAAGCGGAATAGTGGAAATTCCCGACCACGCCGCCGTAGGTATAGACGGCGGTTTTCACCGTGTCGCGGTCGCTCGCCTTGAGATACGCGATCGAATCCACGACGCGGTAGGGATAGAGGGTGTTCAGCGAGCTTGTATAGTCGGACTGTGTTTTATTTTCGTTGAAAAGCGATTCGGCGATACAGCCGAAGGACGTCAAATAGCCGGTCGCGATATAAGGATAACCGGCGGCGGAATAAGAGCGCTGCCAGCCGTTGCCGTTCTCTTCCGTGCTGCCCCAGAAGTTCATGTGCATGGTGGAGAACTGCTTTGACTGCAGCTGGTTCTTGATCATCATGGATTCCAGCGAAGCGGTGGAGGCGTATGCCCAGCAGGTATTGTATTTTTGAGAGCGAACCGGGGTTGTGAGCCCCTCTGCGAGAGAGCTGTAGGAGGACGGCAGGGCGCCGGTCGGCTCCAGCGTGCCCCCGACCTGAGCGTAATCCGCCGCGACGATGGCGACGTCCGACGCGGCGGCGGTGTCGGCGTTGTCGATCTGCGCGGCGCCTGCCGACAGCGTCGCCGACAGCAGAACGGCACAGGATAACAGAAACGCAAGGGTTTTACGAATCATAGGAACCCCCTGTTATAATGTTGTTTTATAATGATATCACCATCATGTTAACATATTTTGATCTGAATGTAAACAAATTCTTTGCGCATAATAGCAGATGAAAGCTTCAAAGTTGGGAATGGTGTCAAATGGAACGCAGAACCGACCTCGCGGTAGAGGAACGGGAGCTCTTGGGCGAAGATATCAAGGGTGTGGATTACAGCGCGGAGGAGGTCGGCGGCTTGCCGATCGAGCGCTTGAAGATTCTGACGCGCCGTGCCGGTCAGCTGTTGAAGAAGCCGGTCGGCACCTATATCACCGCGCAGCTGCCGCCGCTGACGGACAATATCCGCGATACCGACAGACGGGTAAAGGCGCTCTCCGAGGAGCTTCGCCGCCTGCTGCCCGTCAACGGGCTGGTGCTGGTCGCCGGGCTGGGCAACGTCGAGATCACCCCCGACGCGCTGGGACCGAAGGCGGCGTCCAAGGTGCTGGCTACCCGGCATATCAGCGGCGAGATCGCGCGCTCGACCGGGCTGGACAGGCTGAGAGCGGTCGCGGTGGTCAACACCGGCGTGACCGGTCAGACCGGGATCGAGACCGGCGAGCTGCTGTTGGGCGTCATCCGCCACATCCGCCCCTCGGCGTTGATCGCGGTTGACGCGCTGGCGTCGCGGCGGCTGGAGCGGCTGGGTTGTACCGTCCAGATTTCCGATACCGGAATCGCGCCCGGCGCCGGCGTCGGTAACCGCCGGATACGGATTGATGAAGAGACGATGGGGATCCCCGTGATCGCCATCGGGGTACCGACGGTGGTAGACGCCCTGACGCTCGCGTTCGACCTGCTGGAGATTGATAACGAGAAGGAGGGGCTCGCGCTGTCAAAGGCGGTGTCGCCGCAGGGCAGGAGCATGGTCGTCACGCCCAAGGAGGTCGATCTGCTGATACAGCGCGCCGCTCACCTGATCTCGCTGTCGATCAACATGGCGCTGCAAGCCGATATCGACACCGAGGATCTGCTCGATCTCTTATAGATACCGTGATCCGGTCATACCGCCTGCCCTTTTCGCATATGATGAAGCAAAGCAGTATGTGATAAAGGTGAGAGAATGAGATATTGGAAAACAGCGGCGACTATGATCGCGCTGACGCTGGTGATGGCGATCTGTATCGGAATGTCGGTTTACCGCGCCGATACGTGTATGGCGCTCGGGGAGGAGGCGGCTTTCCTGACGGGGAAGCTCAGCTTCGTCAACGGGAGCGCGGAATATCGCGAGGCGCCGACGCAGGCGTCAACGGAGCCTGCCCCCGAAGCACGACCGCTCGCCGAAACGCCGACCGCCGCTGACGAGACGATCGAAAAGCCCCGGGATACGTCTCACAGCGGCGAGCCCCTTCCGGTCAGGGAGATACAGGTGAATAACGGGAACGAAAGCTACGATAACTTTTCGATCCGCAACACCACCGATTATGAGCCGGACTATGCCGCGTTGCTCAGCAGCGACCTGCCCTTTACGCTGGAGGACAATCATTCGGTGCAGGTTTTGGTCTATCATACCCATGCCTGCGAGCGGTATCTGACCGAGGATACCGGCGAATACTACGACGATTACTATCCCCGTTCGACCGACGGCGCGCTCGGCGTACAGGCGGTAGGGGAGCGGCTGGTCGAAACGCTCCGAGAACACGGCATCGGCGCGGTACACGATACCACCCTGCACGATTATCCGTCCTACGAGGGCTCCTACGCGCGCTCGTGGGAGACCGTCACGGCATACCGGGAGAAGTATCCGACCATCAAGGTGACGATCGACCTTCACCGCGACGCGATGACGACGGACGAGGGCGTGAAATACAAGCCGACCTTTGTACATGACGGCGACAAGGCGGCACAGATCATGATCATGGCAGGCTATGATACCGAGGGAGGCTTCGATTTTTGGAACGAAAACCTGATCTTTGCCACCCAACTGCAAAAAACGTGTGAGGAGTTGTTCCCCGATATGACGCGTCCGCTGAATTTCGGCGATTATACCTATAACATGAATTTCAACAACGGCTCTCTCCTGATCGAGGTCGGCACCGACGCAAACACGGTGGAGGAAGCCTGCCGCAGCGGCGCGTACTTGGGAGAAGCGCTCTCCGCCCTGCTCAAATAATACGATCCGTCGTTATATTTCGTCCTCGGAATATCGTTTTATTCATAGTCAAAAGAAAAACCATCCCCTCGTCCCCGGGGATTAGGCATAATGTCGAATTCACCGTCCCGGTCTTGCAAAAAGACCGGGGTTTTGTTATAATATGTCACGATATAATAGGACGCAGAGAAGGCGCGACCGCAGCTTCCCGCGTGGTTTTGAAGGAAGCGTCGGCTGCCTGTCCTAAAACGCCTGCGTTCTGTATCGTTCAGATGGTTATCCGAATCCTTGCTTTTGGATTCGTCTTAATGAGGTCATTATGAAACAACATCATCTTTTCCATCGTATCCTCGCGCTGATGCTGGCGCTGTGTATCGCCGGCGCTGTCGGCGCCGTGACGGCTTTCGCGGCGCCGGGCGACGGTCAGCCTGCCGAACAGCAGGAGGCGATCTCACAGGAACAGCAACAGCAGCCTCAGAACCCCGGGGAACAGCCGCAGGCGCAGCCTCAGGAACAGGAGCAGCCCCAAGAGCAGCCTGTGCCTGAGCAACAGCAGCAGGAGCAGCCTCAGACGCAGCCCGAGCAGCAACAACAGCCGGACGCGGTAGAGATCCAGGCGCCCGTGCAGGAGGAATGGTACGATTATATCTATAACTTTGAGGACGCGACCTCTGCCTATGAGGAGCCCGAGCATCTCGGCGAGCTGCCTGCCGTCACGCCCAGCCAGGTGATCGAGGCGACCGCGGTGCCGATGCCGGCGGTAGCGGTATCCGACGCCTCGCTGTTTTCGGGTATCGTGATGTGGCTGTGCGTCGCCCTCGGGATCGCGGTGATCGTCGGCGTGCTGGTCAGCAAGCGGACGCGCCGCCGCGGAGCATAAGATGCAGATCGGCAACCTTACGCTGAGCGGCTATGCCGCCCTCGCGCCGATGGCAGGCGTGGCGGATCGCGCGTTTCGCGAGCTGTGTATGGATTTCGGCGCGGGATACTGTGTCAGCGAGATGGTCAGCGCCAAGGGCATCGCCTATCATTCGGAGAAGAGCGCCGCGCTGATGGAGATCAGCGAACCCGAGCGCCCCTGCGCGGTACAGATCTTCGGTACCGAGCCCGATACGATGGCGGATGCGGCGCGGTTTGCGCTTCGGTACCGTCCCGAGGTGATTGATATCAACATGGGCTGTCCGGCGCCCAAGATCGCCGGCGGCGGTTCGGGCGCGGCATTGATGCGCGATCCGGCTTTGTGCGGCAGGATCGTACAAGCGGTCAGCCGCGCGGTGGAGCTCCCCGTGACCGTGAAGATTCGTACCGGCTACGACAGCGATCATCTCAACGCGGTTGAGGTGGCGCGAATCGCCGAACAAAACGGCGCTGCCGCCGTGACGATTCACGGCAGGACGAAGGAACAGTTCTATGCCCCTCCGGTGGATTATGAGATGATCCGCGCGGTCAAAAAAGCCCTGACGATCCCCGTGATCGGCAACGGCGACGTCGTTGACGCCGCGTCGGCTCAGTTTCTCTATGAATTCACCGGCTGTGATTACATCATGGTCGGCAGGGGCGCGCTGGGTAATCCGTGGGTGTTCCGCGAGATCAACGCGTTTCTTTCGAGCGGCAGACAAACGCCGCCGCCCTCCCTCGACGAAAAGTGCAGGGTACTCCTGCGGCATATCAAGGCGGTCGTCGCCTATAAGGGCGAGGACGTCGGTATGCGCGAAGCGCGCAAGCACGCCGCCTATTACCTCAAGGGCTTCAAGAACGCCGCCAAGCTGCGGAACCTTGCGTTCTCCATGACTACCCTCGCCGATCTGGAAGCGCTGATTGCCGCCATCAGAGATTATCAAAGCGATCGGGGCG
>CADBUN010000089.1 GCA_902797825.1 uncultured Ruminococcus sp.
CATCTATTGCGATAAATTCCGCATAGCTTTGTTGAGCTCCTTGACATACGACAGTATGCCTGCGTCACTCGCCTCGCTCTGCGAAATATATCACTAATATCTGATTAAATCTTTTTATCAAGGATTAGTATTATGATACATTTAGAAACAGTATAACATATTTTGACAGATTCGTATACATTTTCGCGCAAAAAAAGACGGCGTCTGAAATCAGACGCCGCCGTAGTCTTGTCAGCGGTATTTCTTATAATCCGCGCCGGTCAGATAACGCTGGATACAGGTCGCGTCGAGGATATCGCGCGAACCGTCGCGGTTAAAGTCGGCATAATACGCCAGCGGACGGAACGTGCTGTCGATATACTCATACTCGCTGATCCGATCGCTGTCGGGATACGTCATGAGACTCGCCTCACAGCGCTGTATGATCGTCACGTCGATCACCGAGATCACGTCGTCCTGATCCAGATCGCCGAGCAGACGCCCTTTGCCGCAGGCGTCGATCGCCTCGGCGAGTCCGTCATAGAGGCGGTAATCGTCCATCTTTGAGAGATCATAGAAGGTATGCTCACGCGCGTCATAGAGCGCCATCCCGAAGGCAAAGACCTCGAGCGGTCCCATCAGCCTGACGCGGTTGCCGATAAGCCCGAAGCCCATCCACGGCTCCGGCGAGCCGATCTCCGCGTTGATCAGCACCCAGTCTGTCTCACCCTCGCCGTCCTTGTGGGTATACAGCTCCTCATAGGAAGAGATTTCGGGAACATAGACCGTCTCTCCCTGATAGGAAACGGCGTAGTTTTCACGCACATAGTACGCGAGCCGGTCGGCTATCGACGCGTCCTCGGTCGGCGGCTCCAGCGGATCAACCGTCGGGATCGTTTTGTCAAAGTAATAGATATACGTCACGTCGGGGGACATCGCCGCCGGGAACACCTTGCTCTTCGGCAGGTCGGCGACGGCGGTGCAGACGTCCGGATCAAAGAAGGGGACTGTCTCGCCGTCGATGCCGAGCGCTTTCATGATCGCGGTGATATGCGCGGTGCCCATCTCGTCCATGATGCGGTTCCTGATCTTTTGGAACGGAAGGTACAGCGCGTCATGCTCCTCGCTCTCCTGACCGCTCAGCGCGAGCAGCTCCTCACGCAGCGCCGCCTTTTCATCCTCGGCAAGCTGATCGTTGTTAAGCTTTTCAAAAAGCTCACGCTTCCCCGGCGCGTATTTGCTGTTGATCTCTCTGCGCGCCGCGTCCATCTCGCTATCGGTATAGCCGCTCTCCTGCTTCAGCCTGCGCTCAAATTCATCATGGTCATAGGCGGTAAACCAAATCCATACGGGGATGGTCTCCTCCTCGCTGAGGGTTTCCATATGCTCGAGCACCTGCGGATCAAGCTTATCCATCCAGCCGGGCGATTCCCCCGTGTCCTCAGCGGTGACGACCGGGATCAGGCTGATCGGGATCAAAAGCGCCAGTAAGATCGCCAGCGCTCTGTTCACGCTTTTCTTCATGTGATAACCTCCTTGTTGTTTTCTCCTTGCTGTTTTCAAGGCTTTTACAGCCTTAATCTACACCGTGTGTAAAAACATTGTCCTCGAATACCGTCTCGCCGCTCTCGTTGAGATAATAGAAATGATGAATGCCGCTCGGCGGACGGACGCCGTGTTGATTTGGCGACCACTGCGCCAGCACATAGCCGTTCGGGTAGGTACAGACGATCTCAGCGAGATGCTGGGAGCTGAGCCGATCGGGATCGCCCATCACCGCGCCGTTTTTGTCCTCGATCACGCAATACAGGTTGCCGCCGTCATACGGGATGTAGGCGTAACAATAATTATCCGGCTCGGGCGCGGTAGGATACAGCCAGGGATCATCACCCTGAGTGGGATCTTCCATGCTCGGCGGCTGATGAGGATCCCACGGATCGGGATAATCCATTCCCTGCGTCGGTGCAGGGGACGTCGGATCGCTGTTCTCCGGCGGTTCGGTCGGCGAAACAGGGATCGGCGGCGCTTGCGTCGGTGACACGTGCGTCGGTGACACGTGCGTCGGGGACACGTGCGTCGGAGACACGGGTGCCGGAGACACTTGTGTCGGGGACACGGGTGCCGGAGACACGGGTGCCGGAGACACGGGTGCCGGAGATGTATGTGCCGGTGACAGCGTATTTGACGGGCGTTCGGTCGGCTTGACGGCAGGCTGCCCCGAAGAGGGAGCGCTGCCGGGGGTGGATTGACGATTTGTCGGTAAGGAACCGGAGAGGGCTTCGCTCGGACTCGGGAACCGTCCCCGGATGATCTGCCCGATCGTCGAGGGCGGCTCGGTCGGCGCGGCTTCGCCGCCGGTCGGCAAAGGGGCGTCGCCGTCGCTCTCTCCCCTCTGCGCCGAGGGGGTGGTGGCGCTTTGGCTCGAGGGCGCGACGGCGAGAGGGGCGCCCGTTTTATTTCCGAACAAGAAATATAATCCAATGCTCAGCGCGGTCACCAGCACCAGGCTTGCCGCCGCGGCAAGGCGCTTCCACCCGAGCGGCACGACCGCTGCGGAGGGTTTTTCTTCCTCACGGCGATAGGTCAGGATGTGAGAAGGCTCGCTCTCGTAATAATCCGCGAGCAGCTTTTCGAGCTTTTCATCGGTCATACGATTCATCTTGCAGCCTCCTTTTCAACAG
>CADBUN010000090.1 GCA_902797825.1 uncultured Ruminococcus sp.
GCGCCAGCCTGCCTGCGCCCTCCGCCTTGTTCTGCGAAATTCTCCGCTAATATCTTTTTAAAGCTTTTTATTGCTACTTAGTATTATCTGTGGCAGTAGACGATAAAGGTTTTTATTAAGGATTAGTATAAAAGCTATATACTCTCATAGACAAATACCCCTTACGGCAGATGCTTTTTCTGCCATAGGGGGTATGCTTTCTGTTGTTCGTTTGTGTTCGTTTGCGCTCGGGATAGGTTATTTTGACTGCTTATAATCGCGGTACAGGCGCTGCAGGTCATGGTAGCCGTAGCGGTATTCGTGTACCATATTCTCGAAGAAGAAGGTCACGACGCGGCGGTTGCCCTTGACGCGGTTCAAAAAGACGCGGTGGAACAGCGGAGCGTAGAAGGTGCGCTGCGCCTTGACGCCGTCCCTGACGGTGCGCAGCAGCGGCGCGATGCTGTTGAGATACGCTTCCTTCGGCTGCGGCTGCGTGGCAGCCTTTGCCGCATGGATCCCGGACGCCATCGCCATATACAGCCCTTCGCCGGAGATCGGATCGGTCAGTCCGGCGGCGTCGCCGATCAGGAGCACGTCCTGCGGCAGCCCTTGCTGATTTGCCGCCTTCCCATAGGGTAGGAACGCGCCGATATAGCGCGTCTCTTCGGGCTCAATCCCTCTCTCTTTCAAAAAGGCAGAGAGAATCTCCCGGTAGCCTTCGCCCTTCTGGAAGCGATCCGCCGCGCCGACACAGACCGTATCTCCGTGCGGAAAAGCCCAGACATAGCCGCTGTCCAGGTAGCCGAAGTACAGGTTCACGCTGTCGATGGGCATCAGCCGATGGGGAATATACGCCTCGATGCCGAAGGCGAGATCGGTATTTTTGATCCCGGTGAACCGGCGCGACAGACTCAGCGCGCCGTCGGCAAAGACCAGGCTGCGGTAGTACAGAATGTCGCCGTTTGACAGCGTGACGCGCTTTTGATCATAGTCGATCGTGATGTCGCCTTCGCCTTCCCGCAGCGTGCCGCCTGCGGCGCGGTATGCGTTGATCAGGGCGTTGTCAAAATGCGATCGGCTGACCAGCCGCACCGGACGGTCGAGCGGCGCGTCGGTCAAGAGCTGTGTGCGGTGATACAGCCGCACCTCGCTTGACCTGTTACAGAACAGCTCCTCGGGCGGTTCCTTATCAAGCAGCTCCCGGATGAGCGCGTAGGTTTTGGCGGTGACCAGCCCGGCACAGGTTTTATGACGCGGAAAAACCGCCTTGTCGATAATGCAGGGCTCGGCGTTTTGCTTGAGCAGGGTGATGCCGCAAGCCGCGCCTGCCGGACCGCCGCCGATGATTACGGCGTCAAAGGTTCGTTCCATAATACCGCTCCTGTCGGATAGAATCGTATGTTGCTATTTTATCACAGGAATCCCGCGTTTGGCAAGAGATCACGCGAAGAATCGCAAAATGTTTTCACAATCTCGAAAAAATTGTATATTTTAGATGACAAATGAAAAAGGATGATGTATAATACCCCTATAAGGAATCGTCTGACAGAACGGAGGCAGGAAGATGTATCACGCGAAGATTAACAACGAGGTAGAATTAAACTATCCCGACAGCTTTGTCGAGATGAACGAAGAGGGGCTGACGCGGCATTTCGGTACCCCCGAAAACCGCTGGGGCGCCTATGATGAAGCCGGTCATATCATTCTGTCCGTCAGCTGGGCGAAGTCCGGATTTCTGAAAACGCTGGGTGACGCCGACCTGTATCTCAGCCAGGCGGAAGCGCGTCTGCGCCGCAGGTTGCTGAATTATCAGCGCGTCTTGTCCTATGATACCAAGCTCGGCAAGAAAAAGGCGTATGCCGTGCGCTTTGAGTATCGCGTGAACGATTCGGTGAATATCCATGTCGGTGATCTGGTCGTGTTCAAGCATAAGAAGATGTATTATTCGATCTATTACATCACCCGCAAGAAGAACGCTGCCTCCAGCCGCCCGGCATTTCAGGAGATTCTGCAATCCGTCACGCTAAGCTGATACCGCTTTTGACAGCCTCCCTTTTTCGGGGGGCTTCTGTTTGCAGAGATGCCGGCGCAAATGATTCGGCATTTTTGCTTTTGATCATATGAGCATGATGATCATGGCGATATTGGTTCATAATATGAAAAAGGGAGTTATATGAAATGGAAATGGTATTACAGATTGTGCTGCTGTTGCTCGGCTTTGTCGCGCTGATCAAGGGCGCCGATCTCTTTGTGGACGGCAGCTCGTCGCTCGCCGCGATTTTTAAGGTGCCTTCGGTCATCATCGGTCTGACGATCGTCGCGATGGGCACCAGCGCGCCGGAGCTTGCGGTCAGCACCTCCGCCGCCTTGAAGGGCTCCAACGAGATTGCCCTGAGCAACGTGGTCGGCTCTAACCTGTTTAACCTGCTGATGGTGCTGGGCGTCTGTGCGCTGATCAAGCCGCTTCCGATCGACAAGGTGATCAAGAAGCGCGATTTTCCGTTTTCGCTGATCGTCACTGTCCTGCTGCTCGTCGTGCTGGGCGTCGGTGTGGTGACCTCGACGGATTTTTCGACAGTCAGGATGAACGATAACGTCGCGATCCTCTCGCGCCCGATCGGTATCGTCATGCTGGTGCTGTTTATCCTCTATATCGCGGTGCTGATCTATGCCGCGAAGAAGAATAAAACCGAGGGTGAACCGGTCAAAACCATGACGCCGCTCAAGAGCGTGCTGTTCATCCTGTTCGGTCTGGGGCTGATTATCGCGGGCGGTCAGTTCGTCGTCAATTCGGCGAAGTATATCGCCGCCGCGCTCGGTATGAGCGAAACGCTGATCGGTCTGACGGTTGTTGCGGTGGGCACCTCGCTGCCCGAGCTCGTCACCTCGATCGTCGCCTCCCGCAAGGGCGAGAACGGCTTGGCGGTCGGTAACGTGGTCGGCTCGAATCTGTTTAACCTCCTGCTGATCCTCGGCGTTTCCGCTACCCTGAATCCGATTCCCGTCAATTTCGCGTCGATGATTGATCTTGCGATCATGGCTGCTGTGTCGGTGATGGTATTTCTGTTCTGTCTCGGCAAGAAGATCAACCGCGTGGAGGGCGTCGTGATGATCCTGATCTATATCGGTACCGTCGTCTTTGCCGCGTTAAGATAAAGAACCTTGTATCATACTAAGTAGCAATAAAACACTTTAATATCTATTGCGGAGAATTCCGCATAACTGCGTTGTCAGTCTTGACAGGCGCCAGC
>CADBUN010000091.1 GCA_902797825.1 uncultured Ruminococcus sp.
CGGTTTATTCGGCGGCAACAGCTGCTGCGGTATCATCATCCTGCTGATCGTCCTGTGGGCTTGCTGCGGTAACAACGGCAACAACGGTTGCGGTTGCGGCAACGACTGCGGCTGCGGCTGCTAAGAGAAGCGCCGAGCGCCGGAGCCCTCGGATAACGACGGGCGAGCCGGGACTGTCCGAAGGACTCAAAGAGTCCGCAGGATGGTTGGGCGAGCGGGAGTTATACGAGGAGCAGCGGAGGCGAAACGTCGTAGAAACAAAAAAGAACGCGAAAAAGGGCGCTGTGAAGCGCCCTTACTCATTTTTATTATACGGATGGAACGAAACCGCCGTCATATCAGACCTTACAATAAAGCCTCGCTCCATTCCTGTTCCTTAAAACCAACCAGGACAAAATCATCCGCGATCAGCATCGGACGCTTCACGAGCATACCGTCCGAGGCGAGCAGGGCGAGTTTTTCCTGTGTATCCATTTCGGGAAGCTTATCCTTGAGCTGCAGACTCCTGTACAGCTGACCGGAGGTGTTGAAAAAGCGTTTGACATCCAAACCGCTTTGATCCAGCCACGCCGTCAGCTCTCCGACGGAGGGATTCTCCTCCTTGATATCGCGGAAGGTATACGCGATTCCCTTTTCATCCAGCCATTTCTGTGCCTTTTTACAGGTCGAACAGCGCGGATAACATAGAAATAACATCATCAATCACCTTTTCTTCAGGTTGGGACAGGCGCAGCAGCGCGTCCGTTTTACAACATTTGATTCATCCTATCATCAGGCGACAGGAATTCCGACCTGTGAGAACAGCACACAGGTCATCACGGCAAATGCCGCCGTCAAGCCGTATGTTACGGGATGGAGGATCCTGCCGAATCGCGTTTGAGGCGTAAACCGCTGCAGTAAGAGTCCGAGTCCCATCACGAAGATCGGGATCAACGGTACACAATAGCGAACGTTCATCGTACAGGTGAACGGGAATTTGAAGCAGAACAGATAGTACGAGCCCAGCATCGTGACAGCCAGCACCGCAAAGAATATCCTGGTTACACCGTCAAGCCCCGAATCCTTGCGGATCATCATCACGATGAAGCTGATGAAGCACAGCACCGCCAAAGCAACGCAGATCCAGAAAAGAATCGGTCCGGTCTTGGCAATCTGAGGATAATGGATATCGGAGATCGCGCTTTGTCCCTCGCCGAAAACCGCGGTCTTTAACAAGCCGATCGTCGGGTTATACTCATTAAACGGCGCGCCGAAATTCGGATCGGTATACGCGTCATAGACGAAGGAGAGCTGACCGTTTCCGAAGTCGAAGAGACGCTTTGCCAGGGGCATATTGCCGCTGTACTGCGGATCCTCGGGATTCAAAAACGGCACATAGGTCAGCGGCACCTTAAAGGCGATCAGGTTGCGCACCTGCCACCAAAGCCCCAGCGGCGCGCAGATCGCGCCGAACAGCGCAAACTGACCGATGTATTTCAGCCAGGATTTGATATTCTTGATAAACACATAGAGGAACAGGACAGCGATCGCAGGGGCAACCATCCAGCCGGAAAGCTTGGACATCATGCCTAAGCCCACGCATAACGCGACGGGGATAATCCGCTTGAGGGTAGGCTCGCGGTACCATTTCAGCGCGAACATCACGGAAAGCAGCATGAACAGCACGCACAGCGGATCGTTGTTATAAAAGCCGCCCATCAACACGAAGAACGGATGGAAGCAAAGGATTGCCATGGAAATCACCATCGGCATCCCCTTGAGCTTGACAAAACGGAAGATGCGGAAGCATACAACAGGGATCAGCGACGAATAGATCAGCGGAATGATCTGCAGGGCTTCTCCTGCCTTCATATACTCCATACCGCACGCGGTAAGGATTTTCAGCAGCAGCGCCATGATCCAGTGGTGGAGCGGCGGATGATAGTACTGCCAGATCGTTCTGACGTCAAAATCGGGCAGCTTCAAGCCGTTTTTGTACCAATACTCAATGTAGTTGGCGTGTCCCCACGTCCAGTTGAAATAACCGACGTCATGCTGTCTGACGGTATAGCTGGAATACAGGTCGTAGGTCAGGCGCAGCATCACGCCTGCCGCGATCATCACCATGATGAAGCTACGCTCATTCAGCGAGCCTGTCAGCCACAGCACCTCGCACAAGGCTGCCAGCAGGATCAGCGACAACCACAGCAGGATGACGGGGCTGTTATGGTAGCTGCGCATCAAGAAAAGTCCGCCTGCCGTCAGCGTCATGACAGTCACGATGACAACGACCGCCTGCTTCACGCTTTTACAAATTCCGCTGAAAGCAACCAACAGCACATAAACCGCCAGCATCACCGCGCCGGCATATAAATAGCTGAAGCGCGTGAAGCTGCTGCTCTCGCAAAAGCCGAAGAAAAACAGCAGCAGACACATACCGGTTACAGATAAGAAGGGATGCTTTGCAAGCGGCTTAAACACTTGGTCAAAAGATACTTTTGAATCGCTCATAATACGTTTATCCTTTAGGTTATACTGACGCTAAAGCCGGACAGCTTCCGCTTTATGTCCGGTGCGTCAGGAATTCTCCTTGCCTTCCTCGTGATATTCCTTCTCGGTATTGACGTTCCAGATCGCGCTCTTATCGGTCGAGCCCGACAGAATCGCCTTGACCGTCTCGAAGGAGGTACACATACTGTGGTCGATATTATTATAACGGTGCTGACCGTTTCTGCCGACACAGAAAAGATTCGGGATGGTATCGAGATACTCTCTGAGATCATCCATATGATCGTAGGTATCAAAGTAAGCGGGATACGCCTTCTTGACGCGCTCAACGTGGAAGTCCAAAACCTCCGCTTCGCTGTTGATCAAGCCCATGGTGACCATCTCCCTGATCCCCATCTTGCCGAATTCTTCATCGGTCATCGACCACATCCAGTCGCCCTCGTTACAGAAGTATTCGAGTCCCATCCAGACGGTATCGGCAACCTTCTCGACCATATACGGCGACCAGTTGTTATAAATCTGAAAACGTCCCATATGAACGCTTCTGTCATGGACATATACCCAGTTATCGGGCACGATATCGCCCATCGTTTTAGTCTTGGTCTCATTTTTGAGATTCAGGTGCGGAATCAGCACGCCGACCGTCATATAATCGCGGTAAGGCAGTCCGGAAGCGATCGCGGCGATATCCTTGGGCACGTCGTTCATACCCTCGACCAGGTCCTTGACCGGCATGGAGGAGATCACATAATCGCCGTCGAGCTCAATCTCCTTGCCGTCCTTGACATAGACAAGCCCCTTGAGGGTATTATCCTTGTTTTTGATGATCCTCGTAACCTTGGCGTTCTTGATGATCGTGCCGCCCATCTTCTCAAAGTCCGCGGCGGTCAGCTCCCAAAGCTCGCCGGGGCCGAGCTTAGGATAGGCGAATTCCTCGATCAGCGAAGTCTCGACCTTGCGGTTTTTCTTATTAAACATCTTGCCGAAGATATCCTTGAGCACCGCGCGGATGGATAAGCCCTTGACGCGCTGGGCACCCCACTCGGGCGAGATCTCGGAGGGATGTCTGCCCCATAGGTTTTCGGTATAATTCTCAAAGAACATGGAATAGAGCTTCTTGCCGAAGCGGTTGATATAAAAATCCTCGAGGGATTTTTCCTCCCGCTTATGGAATACGGTCTTGAGGTAGGAAAAGCCGACCACGAGCGTTGTGCCGAAGCCCATATTCTTGATGGTATCGAATTTGAGCGACACGGGATAATCAAAGAATTTGGAGTTGAAGAAGATACGCGACAGGCGATTGCGGCGAAGCATGACGCGGTCAGTTTTCTCCGGATCGGGACCGCCCTTCTTGATGGTAGAAGTACGCCCCAGCTCACGGTCGTCGAAGGGCATCGCGCCCTGGGTGGGGAGCATCTTCTCCCACCACTCGTTCACCTCGGGCACCTTGGAGAAAAAGCGGTGTCCGCCCATATCCATACGGTTGCCCTTATAGTTCACGGTACGCGAGATACCGCCGAAGGTATCGCTCTCTTCGAGCACGGTGACTTCATGCTCCTTGCTTTTATCCAATAATTCATAAGCAGCGGTCAGACCCGCGGGGCCTGCGCCGATAATCAGAACCTTTTTCATTAATACGCTCCTGTTCTCAAAGAATTCGGGATATTCTCATACATATGATATCATAACACATCAGGCGGTTTTTGTAAACCACAAAAAAGAAAGCCGGCAAAAGTCGGCTTTCAATCAAACTATGCTTCTGTTCCCTGGGGCTGCTCGGTCGGCGTCTCGGGAGGATTCGTCGGCTGTACGGGAGGCTCGGTGGGGCGCGCCGGCGGTTCCGTCACCGGCTTGGGCGCTTCGGTGATCGGCGGCGCTTCGGTCACCGGCTTCGGCGCCTCGGTCGCCGGCTTGGGCGCTTCGGTGGGAGCCGGCGCCTGCGTCGGCCGGGGTGCCTGCGTCGGCTGCGGCTTTTGCGTGGGCTTTACCGTAGCCGCGACGGTCGGCTTTACCGTCGGCAGCGTCTTTTTGCTGCTGCCGAAGAGCTTGCCGGAAAAGCCGAGTATCGCCAAAACAATGACCAAAACAGCCGCCAGCACGCCGAGGGTAATCCACAGCCATGTCTTGTTTTTCCTCTGCGGACGACGGTCACGATTATCCTCATCGCGGCGAAAACGGTTATCGAGCTTATCCATAAAGGTATCGTCGTCTTCGCCGTCCTGATAGTTTTCATAGGAATCGCCGATCATCTCGCGGTCATCCGGCGCTTTTTTGAGATGATCTTCGGACTCGGGCGCCCGGCGCTCGAGCTCCTCGAAGTTATAGACCTTCGTTTCATCCAGATTCTCATAAACCTTCGTCCGGTCAAGAGGGTCGCCGTCGTCTACATCGGGCACCTGAGGAATGCTCTTGTCGGAAAAGGAGTACAGCAGCTCGGTATCCGCCTCGGGACGGGCGTGACGGGGACCGGCTTCGGGCATCGCGGCGCCGCAAAAGTTACAGAACTTCGCGCCGTCCGGTATTTCCTTACCGCATTCATGGCAAAACATACGATCATTCCTTTCCGATTCCAAATAAAAAGGATATTTCTGCCCCTAATATACCATATCGAACCGAGATATGCAATACCCGAGTGATAAGTCCTGATGAACGAAGTTGAGCGGTAGCATAAAACCGAAATCGGGAGCCACCAAAAGGGACTCCCTATTTTTAAATGGTGGAGACTATCTCCGTTTCTTCTGTCGGTTTTCCTCTGCCCCGTCTTCGGAGCGTCACCTCCTGCCATGAGTCGCGCCTACGCTCTCGTTAAAAACGCCATCCTATGGCGTTTTTGTCTGCGATGTGCGCTAACGCTTACATCTTGACACTCTCGCCTTCGATTCCAGTCTTCTCCACTTATATACGGAAAAATCGGGAGCCCCTTTTGGGACTCCCTATTTTTAAATGGTGGAGACTATTGGAATCGAACCAATGACCCCCTGCACGTCAAGCAGGTACTCTAACCAGCTGAGCTAAGCCTCCGTATTCATTTGACTTACTTACTTTACCACATTCCGAGAAAAAAATCAAGTATTATTTTCACAACCTTTCATCTTTTTTCATAGAATAGGAACGGGAGCGGTCATAAAAGCACTGAATATATGACCTTTTTCGATCAGAAAAGCTCCTCAAAAAACACAGGAAAGGAAAAGCTATGGCTACCACATTTACCAACACGGCAACCCTGAGCTACAACGGCGAAACAGTACAGTCGAACGTCGCCGTCGGCGCGATCGAGGGCGTGCTGAACGTCAGCAAAAACACCGCGGCACAGGAATACCGCACAGGCGACCGTATTACCTATGTCGTCAGTATCGTCAACAACAGTGACGCCGCCGTGACAGGACTCACCGTCACCGACGACCTGGGCGCCTATCTCTTCAACACCGCCCCGGTTCAGCCGCTGAGCTATGTTGAAGGCTCGGTACAATACTACAGCGGCGGCATTTTGCAGCCTGCTCCGGCGGCTTCCACCGCAAGCGGTCTTGTTTTCAGCGACATTACTGTTCCGGCAAACGACAGCGCGATCCTCGTATATGAAGCCGAGGTCAACGAATACGCATCTCCCGAAACCGGCGGCGTCATCGAAAATACCGTCACCGTCACCGGGACGGGCGTATGCGACGTCACGGCGACAGAGAACGTCGCCGCGGCAAACGGCGCGCTTCTCTCGGTCATGAAGTCGGTCACCCCGGTTCCCGTCGCAGAAAACGGCGTGCTGACGTATGTTTTCCAGATGCAGAACAACGGCAATACCGCCGTAGAAGCCGCCGATAACGCCGTCATCAGCGATACCTTCGTACCGATCCTGAGCGATATCCGCGTCACGCTGGACGGTGCGGCGCTCACCCAAGGCACCGACTACACCTATGACGAAGCAACCGGCGTATTCAGCACCGCAAACGGCACGCTCGCTATCCCGGCAGCCGTTTTTACGCAGGACGCCGCTACAGGCGTATGGGACGTACAGCCCGGTACCGCTACCCTCACCGTCACGGGTACCGTCGGCACCGTATGCGATCTCAACGCATCTTAACGAATCGAAAACACAAGACGGAGACCAAGCCCCTGCTGCCACGCGGGGGCTTTACGCTTGACGGATCAAGCCTTATCACGAATTGCTAAGAATAGATAAAGAACACACCAATATGACTGTTCAAAAAGCTCAACAGTTCACTTTAACTGTTTAAAGCGATAATTCGTAAAATTATTTTTTCAAAACCTATTGACAAACGGTTTTTAATACGTTACAATACGGTCAAGACAAACGAATAGCTTCCGATAAACCTATGACGAAGAGTGAGTAAGCCTTACCACTTATCGCACAGAGAGCCGCGGATGGTGTGATCGCGGCGGATAAACTAAGGCAGAATGGACTTCAGAGGGCGAGCAGAAATGTTCGGAACAGCGACGGGACACAGCGTAGAGCACCCCGACGTGACGACGGCAGAGTATGTAAGACGGATTGACCGAACGTCAGCACGGTCAGCGTATGAACGTACGTGTGAGAGGACGCGAAAGCGTCAAGCAGGGTGGCACCGCAGGATTTTATCCTGTCCCGGCAGTAATGCAGGGACAGGTTTTTTGTTTTGGAGGAAATATGAACACCATACTTTTGACCAAGCGATGGCGACAGCAGAGATCAACCCCATCGGCATCAATTGACACAAACCGAAAAGACTTTGCAACCCCTATCAAATAATCTTGAAAATAAAGGAGAAACAACCATGGCTGAAAACAAAATCCCTTACAAAATCTACTTAGATGAAAGCGAGATCCCGTCCAAATGGTATAACCTGCGCGCGGATATGAAGAATAAGCCCGCGCCGCTGCTGAACCCGGCGACCTGTCAGCCGATGACCGCAGAAGAGCTCAGCGGCGTATTCTGTGAAGAACTCGTCAAGCAGGAGCTGGACGACACCACCCCCTACATCGACATTCCGCAGGAGATCAGGGACTTTTATAAAATGTACCGTCCCGCGCCGCTGGTGCGTGCTTACTGCCTGGAAGAAGCGCTCGGCACCCCGGCAAAAATCTACTACAAATTCGAAGGCAACAACACCTCCGGCAGCCACAAGCTCAACTCGGCGATCGCCCAGGCGTATTACGCCAAGAAGCAGGGCTTAAAGGGCGTTACCACCGAGACCGGAGCCGGTCAGTGGGGCACCGCGCTCTCGATGGCGTGCGCGTATCTGGGACTCGACCTGAAGGTCTTTATGGTCAAGGTCAGCTATGAACAGAAGCCGTTCCGCCGCGAGGTGATGCGCACCTACGGCGCACAGGTCACCCCCTCCCCCTCGATGACCACCGAGGTCGGCAGAAAAATCCTTGCCGAGCATCCCGGCACCACCGGCTCGCTGGGCTGTGCGATCAGCGAGGCGGTTGAGGTCGCGGTCACCAACCCCGGCTATCGCTATGTGCTGGGCTCCGTGCTCAACCAGGTTCTGCTGCATCAGTCCGTCATCGGTCTTGAAACCAAGACGGCGCTGGATAAATACGGCATCAAGCCTGACATCATCATCGGCTGTGCCGGCGGCGGCTCCAACCTGGGCGGTCTGATCGCGCCCTTTATGGGAGAAAAGCTGCGCGGTGAGAAGGACTATCGCATCATCGCCGTAGAGCCTGCGTCCTGCCCGAGCTTCACCCGCGGTAAATACGCGTATGACTTCTGCGATACCGGCATGATCTGTCCGCTCGCGAAGATGTACACCCTCGGCTCCGGCTTCATCCCCTCGGCGAACCATGCCGGCGGTCTGCGCTTCCACGGTATGTCCAGCACCTTAAGCCAGTTGTATCACGACGGCTATATGGAGGCAGTCTCGGTTGAACAGACATCCGTCTTTGAGGCGGCTACGCAGTTCGCGAGAATCGAAGGCATCCTGCCCGCGCCCGAATCGAGCCACGCGATTCGCGTCGCAATCGACGAAGCGCTCAAGTGCAAGGAGACCGGCGAGGAAAAGACCATCGTCTTCGGTCTGACCGGTACCGGCTACTTCGATCTGGTCGCATATCAGAAATATAACGACGGCGAGATGTCCGATTACATCCCCACCGACGAAGATTTGGCGAAGGGCTTAAGCTCTCTGCCGAAGGTTCCGGGACAGGACTAATCCCGGTCTGAATGAAGATAGGCAACGTAAAAGCCCTGCAAAAACCGCAGGGCTTCTTCTTGTTTATTCAGGCTTTTGCGTCTCGGCGCTGATCACGCCTCTCTGCTCTGCGGCTTATTCCGCCTCGCTGAATTCGTCCTTGCCTACGCCGCACAGGGGGCAGACATAATCATCGGGCAGATCCTCGAAGGCAACGCCGCCGTTCTCCTCGGGATCGTAAATATAACCGCATACATCGCATACATACTTTTTCATGAAATTTCTCCTTTTTATAAAATTCAATCTGTCATCGGGAAGGACGCTTTGCGCCGCAGCCCGTACAGAATGTCTGGTAAACAGCTCCGAATCCGCTTCGGTTATGCAATCGGTTCGAAGTCGGCTACGCCGTGCTTGCACAACGGGCAGATGAAATCATCAGGTAAATCCTCACCCTCATACACATAGCCGCACACCTTGCATACCCAGCCCTTCTTGCCGTCGGTCTCGGGCTTGGGCTTGACGTTGTTCTGATAATAGGTATAGGTCATGGTCTCGACATCGGTGATCACGCGCGCCTCGGTCACGGAGCAGATAAACATCGTATGGGTATCGAGATCGACGGTCTGCTCTACCTTCAGGGACATAAAGGAGTTGATATACATTCCGAGGAAGGAGACGCCGTTATCGGAACGGAGGATGCCGTCGCCGATAATCTTGTCAACCTCTCTGCCGCTTTGGAAGCCGAAGTGCTCGAACACGCTGAACGGCGCGTCGGTGGACAGACAGTTGACATTCATCATGCCGGTCTTGAGCACCATATCGTGGGTGAGGTTCTGTTTATTGATACAAACGGCAATACGGTTGGGCGAATTCGTCACCTGAGAAACGGTATTGACGATACAGCCGTTATCCTTGGCGCCGTCTCTTGCGGTCACAACATACAAGCCGTAGCCGATGTTGAACAGGGCGGTCAGGTCGTTTTTATCCGCCTTCTCGCTGTCGTGAGCGACATAATCCATCGTCAGCTCCTCGCACAGCGCGTCGATCTCTTCCATATTCAGGTCGTTCAGGGCAGACTTGATATGGACGTTATTGTCGGTATAGCTGAGGTTCTTGCAGCCCTCGAGCATCTTGCGCATGACCTTCTCGGCGAGGGGCGCCCATGAACCGTTCTCGATGAAGGCGACGGTCTTATTCTTGAAGCCGCGCTCGGTAAGGTGGTTGATGAATTCGCGCATGAAGGGGAAGATTTCAGCGTTATAGGTGGTGGTAGCGAGAACGATCTTGCCGTAACGGAAGGCGTCCTCGACGCACTCTGCCATATCCTCGCGCGCGAGGTCGTTGACCGCTACCTTGGGGCAGCCTGCCGCGCGCAGCTTTTCGGCAAGGATCTCCACCGCCTTTTTGGTATGACCGTAGACGGAGGTATAGGCGATCATAATGCCGTCTGTCTCAACGCCGTAGGACGACCAGATATCATACAGATTCAGATAATAGCCGAGATTCTCGGACAGAACGGGACCGTGGAGCGGACAGATGATCCGGATATCCAACCCTGCCGCCTTTTTGAGCACGGACTGTACCTGAGCGCCGTACTTGCCGACGATGCCGATATAATAGCGCCGCGCCTCACAAGCCCAGTCCTCCTCAACATCCAGCGCGCCGAACTTGCCGAAGCCGTCGGCGGAGAAGAGCACCCGATCCGTGCTGTCGTAGGTCATCAGCACCTCAGGCCAGTGAACCATCGGAGCGCCGACGAAATGCAGCGTATGCTTTCCGAGCTCCAGGGTATCTCCCTCCTTGACGACGATGCGTCTGTCGGCGTAATCAGTGCCGAAGAAGTTGAACATCATATTAAACGCCTTGACGGACGAGACCACGGTCGCCTCGGGATAGGCGTTGAGGAAGGTGTCGATATTCGCGCTGTGATCGGGCTCCATATGCTGTACAACGAGATAATCGGGCTTGCGGCCGCCCAGAACGGTCCTAAGGTTCTCCAGCCACTGATCACCGAAGCGCTGATCGACCGAATCCATGACGGCAATCTTTTCATCGACGATGGCATAAGAATTATACGCCATACCGTTGGGAACGATGTACTGACCTTCGAACAGATCGATCTCGTGATCGTTCACGCCGATATACTTAATATCATTGGTTATAAACATGGGTATCATCTCCTAAATCAATATATAGTTAGTATAAACGATATTCGGTCAAATTGCAACAATGTATTGAAAATAATTCCGGCATTTGTTATAATATTTTCACAAAGGGAGTGAAGCTATGGCAGGCAAATCGAGCTGTGAATTTTGTGCATACTATAATTATAATGAATTCTACGATGACTATGAATGCGAGGTCAACCTCGACGAGGACGATCTCGCGCGGTTTATGAGCGGCAGCGATACGAGCTGTCCGTACTTCCGCTTTTCCGACGATTATAAGATCGTGGAGAAGCAAAACTAAAACTGCATCAAGGAGCAAGCATGAAACAAAAGTTCAAGCTGTATTTGCAGCTTTTTTTAACCTTTATCAAAATCGGCGCAGTCACCTTCGGGGGCGGCTACGCGATGATCCCGATCATCGAGAACGAGATCAGCGTCAAGAAAAAATGGATCGGCGGCGACGAGCTGCTGGAGGTGGTCGCGATCTCGGAAACAACGCCGGGCCCTATCGCCATCTGCGCCGCCACCTTCATCGGCTATCGGCTCGGCGGTATCCCCGGCGCCTTCTGCGCCACCTTCGGGGTGGTGCTGCCGTCCTTCCTGATCATCTACCTGATCTCGCTCTTTCTCAGGGCGTTTGAACAGCTGGAGATCATCCGCTACGCCTTCTTTGGGATTCGCGCCGGCGTGCTGGCGCTGTTGATCAAGGCGGTGATCTCGATGTATCAAAAATGCCCGAAGAACCTCGTCGCCTACCTGATCATGGCGGCGTCCTTTGCGGCGGTCGCGTTCTTCTCGGCGAACGTGATCATCGTCATCCTGTCGGCGGCAGTCATCGGGATCGCCGCGACGCTGATCGCGGAAAAGGCAGGGAAAAAGCCATGAGCGCGCTGTTACTGCTGTTTCTCGAATTCCTGAAGATGGGCGCGCTGACCTTCGGCGGCGGATACGCGATGATCCCCTTTATCGAAGAAACCGTTCTGCGGCACGATTGGATGACCACCACCGAGCTGGTTGACTTTATCGCCGTCTCCGAGAGCACGCCGGGCGCCTTCGCGGTCAATATCTCCACCTACGTCGGCAGCGAGGTCGAAGGGCTCTTGGGCGCGCTGCTGGCAACCGTCGGGCTGGTGCTGCCGCCCTTTCTCATCATCATCCTGATCGCAAAGGTGTATGAGAGAATCAAAAGCAACACCTTGGTACAGGGGGCGATGCTGGGGCTCAAAAGCACGGTCGTCGGGCTGATCGCCGCCACGGTGCTGAGCGTCGGCAAGACCATATTTTTCTCAGAAGGAATTAACGCGGCTGTTTTTCAATCTGCCGAGTTCTATGTATCCCTCGGTATCTTTGCGGCGGCGCTGTTCCTGCTGCTGGTAAAAAAGCTCAGCCCCATCCTCATTATCGCCGGCTCGGCGGTCATTGGGATCCTGTTTGGTTACACCGGTGTCATAAAGGTTTAATATTTTTTATGACAAACTCCCTCGCTGACGACGCATCAGGGCACTTTCTTCGACCGAAACGGACAAACCGATTAAAGTTTTGTAATATTTAACAATAATGATTGCAATTATCCAAATCCTTTGGTATGATATTAACAGTGACATTTGTCATTGGAGATCATATTTAAAGGAGAGAAAAGTATGAAAAAATTCTTTGCAGAATTCATCGGCACCTTCGTGCTGGTTCTGTTCGCCTGCGGTACCGCTACCGTGGTCGGGTGTGACGGCACGAATCCGAACGGCGCGTATGTGCTCACAGCGCTGGCGTTCGGTCTGGTCATCGTCGCGATGGCATATTCCATCGGCAATGTATCCGGGTGCCACATCAACCCCGCCGTATCGCTGGGCGTACTGCTGACCGGCGGCATGAGCATTACCGAGTTCTTTATTTACATCGTGGCACAGTTCGCCGGCGCGACCGCAGGCGCGGCTGTTCTGGGCGCTCTGGTAGGCTTCGATACCGGACTCGGCGCCAACGCGCTGTATGATAACAACATCATCAAGTCGCTGATCATCGAATGCATCCTGACCTTCGTCTTTGTCCTGGTCATCCTGAGCGTCACCTCCAAGAAGAAGTATGAGAAATTTGCCGGCTTAGTCATCGGTCTCACCCTGACGCTGGTACATATCTTCGGCATCTACTTCACCGGCACCTCCGTCAACCCCGCTCGTTCTTTCGGTCCCGCGATCCTCAAGGGCGGCGAGGCGCTGAGCTGCTACTGGGTATTCCTCGTAGCGCCTCTGGTCGGCGGCGCGCTGGCAGCGGTAGTCTTTAAGGCGCTGATTAAAGCCAAAGAAGCGGAATAAACGCTGATAAACGAAATGCTCCCCACGTCGGGGAGCATTTTTTCATTTTACAGATTCTATTCGTTATCAATGAATTGACTCAGGTAATCCTTCACCTCGAATAACGAGGGCAGGACAACCTCTGCCAATCCCCTGATCTCATCATCCGGCTGGAGAATATCCGGCACCATGATCGGACGCATCCCGGCGGCATGGGCGGCGCGGATGCCGTTGTAGCTGTCCTCGATCACAAAGCAGCCGGAGGGCGCGGCGTCCAGGCGCGACGCGGCGGTCAGGAATATCTCGGGATCGGGCTTACTGCGGCTGACCATATCGCCGCAGACAATCGCGTTGAAATAGGCGGTCAGTCCGGCGTGATCCAGCATACGGGAAACGTTCACCTGACGGGTGGAGGAAGCCAGCGCGATGGAAGCGCCGTTCTCCTTCAGCCAGTCAAACAGCTCGAACACACCGGGCTTGAGCTCGAATTCCTGTTGATTCAGCAAAACCTGAACCTCCTCGCGATAGCGATCATAATCAAATTCGTGTCCGACATAGGAGAAGAAGATTTCGCGCGTTTTGACGCGGGTAACGCCGATGCTGTCCATACAGGCGCGGTGGACGGCGTCAACGTCGTCGAGTCCGTATTTGGGCGCGAGCGCTTTATAGGCAGCGACATAGGCGCGTTCGGAGTCGAAGATGACTCCGTCCATATCAAAAATAACGTTCATCAAAGCACAACCTTCCGTTTTTCTGAATCAATTATAGCCTAATTCGATCAAAATTTCAACATTTCTCTTGACAAACAGCAGAGGATGGCGTATGATAACAGTAACATATGAATATTCGCTCATATGTTCAATTGTTTAAAATTTATTTATGATAAGCAAGCCCCAAGAATATATAGCATATAAAACCATAAATGTAATCGGGGAATAACAAACTAAGGAGGAAACCATGGCACATGAAGCGCATCAGGAACTGGTACAGGAAGTGAAGGCGAAGATGCCGCAAGCCGACACGCTGTTTGAGCTGGCGGATTTCTTCAAGGTGTTCGGTGATTCGACGCGCATCCGCATCATGTGCGCCTTGTTCGAACGGGAGCTGAGCGTGTGCTGTATCGCGGATATCGTCGGCATGGAACAGAGCACCGTATCGCATCAGCTGCGCGTGCTGCGGCAGGAGAATCTGGTCAAGGTACGCCGGGACGGCAAACAAAGCTACTATTCGCTCGAGGATGAGCATATCCAAAAAATCTTTGAAATGGGCTTGGAACACATCCTGGAGTGACGCGGTTCATATACCCTCTCCTCCCCTACCATCAAGAGATTATTTGCCGCTCCGACCTTGCCGGCAAAAAGTTACGAAAGCGTGATTTGATGAAACACGAATTTATCCTTGAAGGGCTGCACTGTGCCAACTGTGCAGCCAAAATCGAAGCAAAGCTGAATCAGGAACCCGACTTTGACGAGGTGCTGTTCTCGTTCGCCACGCTGGAGCTGGAGATTCACAGCGACAGCGGGGACATCCGCGAACGGGTGCAAAGGATCGTCGATTCGATCGAGGACGGCGTTACCGTCGTCCCGAAGGAAGCGCGTCAACACCACCATCATCATGGGAATGACCATCATCACGATCACTGTGACGACAGCTGCTGTACACACGATCATCACGATCACGAGCATGAACATCACGGTCATGAACACGAGCATTCCCACGGGAACAGCAAGCGCAAGCTGATGATGCTGATCCTCTCTGCCGTGTTACTGGCGGCGGCGCTGATCCTGCATATTCTCGGGAAATACGACCTCATCGTCGCCGTGCTCAGTATCATATCAACGATATTGGCAGGCTATGACGTCATCCTCGAGGGAATCAGCTCCCTGTTCAAGCGCCGGATCGACGAAACCACCCTCATGACGGTCGCCGTCATCGCCGCCTTTGCGCTGGGCGATTTTGCGGAGGGCGCGGCGGTGATGGTGCTGTTCGGCATCGGTGAGCTGCTCGAGGAGAAGGCGGTAGAAAAATCACGCCGCGATATCCGAAAACTGGCAGACATCCGCCCCGACACCGCCTACCTGTATGAAAACGGAAAAAGCCGCGCCGTCCGCGCCGAGGAGGTATCCGTCGGCGCTACGCTCGAGATTCCGCCGCATACCAGGGTACCGCTCGACGGCGTGATCACCGAGGGCTCGACCACAATCGACGCTTCCTCCCTGACCGGAGAATCGGAGCCGGTGGAGGCGACGGTCGGCACCGCGCTGTGCAGCGGCATGATGAACAACGAGAATACCGTCTACCTGAAAACCACCAAGGTATATGCCGACAGCGCGGCGACACGAATCGTCAGGCTGGTAGAAGAAAGCGCCAAGAACAAGGGAGAGCACGAGAAGCTGATCTCCCGCTTCGCGGCGGTCTATACCCCGATCATGATCGGTCTGGCGCTGGCGATCGCCGTCATCCCCTCGCTGTTCACCGGCGACTGGGGCGGCTGGATCCACAAAGCGCTGGTGTGTCTTGTAGCATCCTGTCCGTGCTCCATCGTCATCTCCGTCCCCCTCTCCTACTATGCCGGGATCGGCGCCGCCTCTAAGGCAGGCGTCCTGATCAAGGGCGGCAGGTATCTGGAAGCGATCGCGAAGGTCAAGTCCTTTGCCTTTGATAAAACCGGCACCGTCACGGATAACCAAATTTCCGTTAAAGAAATAAAACCGCTTGCCGATGTACCGACGAAGGAGGTTGCCGCGCTGGCAGCGGCAGCGGAAGCGCACTCGGCGCATCCGATCGCCCATGCAATTCGCGCGTATTGTGAAGAACATCATATTTCTGTGGAAGAATTAAAAGATCATCGGGAGATCAGCGGTCACGGTGTAGAAGCCAGGCGCGGAGAGGACACCGTCGAGGTGTGTAAGTCCGACAGCAAGCACGGCGTGTCGGTCAAACTGAACGGAAAAGAGATCGGTCTGATCCTCGTCAGCGAGCACATCCGCGAAGAGGTGCCCGATATGCTGAAAAATCTGAAAAAGCTCGGGATCGAAAAGAACGTCATGCTCTCCGGTGATAAGGAGACCGCCTGCCGACGGGTGGCAGAGGGGCTCGGCTTCGATGAAATCCACAGCGAGCTGCTGCCGGAGGATAAGGTCAGCGCGGTAGAAAAGCTGATCGCCGACACCGGATCCTGCTGCTTCGTCGGCGACGGGATCAACGACGCTCCCGTGCTCAGCCGTGCGACCTGCGGCGTGGCGATGGGGCTGGGCTCCGACGCGGCGATCGAAGCCGCCGATCTCGTGCTAAGCAGCGAGAACCTCTCTTCCCTGCCGCGCGCGGTCAAACTCGCACGCAAAACCCTCTCGACCGTCAAGGCGAATATCACCTTCTCGCTCCTCGTCAAGGCGGTCATCATCCTGCTGGCGATCCTGAATATCGCGCCGCTGTGGCTGGCGGTATTCTCCGATACCGGCGTATGCCTGTTGTGTGTACTGAACGCGGTCAGGCTCATTAAAGCAAAGACATAATCATTGACATTCCTACCCTTTTGCGTTACGATTAAGGGTAGGAATTATTTTGCGCGGATGAACCACCGTTCACCACGCGATGACTTTAACGGAAAAGGACGATCCATGATGCAACCGCAAACAAAGGAACGGCAGACGCCGTCACAATATACCGTCTCAAACTCGCTGGTCAACTACTATCTGACGATTATGTTCAGTTTCTTTCCGCTCTTTCTGACGGAACAGTACGCCCATGCGCGCACCGATAAATACTGGTTCTACTTGATCGCGACCGGGTTACTCGTCGTCTCTGTCGGCATCACCATGCTAATCAGCCGCAAAGAAGCAACCCGGAAGGGTGAAAAAACAGCGCTGATCCTGCCGCTGTCGCTCACCGATATCTTCATGCTCTGCTTCCTCGGGCTTGCGGTGATCTCCACCCTGCTCTCAGAGCATCGGGCAGAAGCCTTCCTCGGGACGGGCGGAAGAAATAACGGCTTGCTGCTGTTGATGGTCTATACGCTGATGTATTTCATCATCACGCGCAACTATGTTCAAAAAGACTATGTCTTTCTTGTTTATCTGGCGGTATCCTCGATCATTGCGCTGCTGACGGTGCTGAACTTCTTCTACATTGATCCGCTGCATATGCTCAGCGGTTATGACGAGGCTACCGTGGCGGACTTCGGCTCTACCCTCGGCAACAAGAACATTATCGCGGCGTTCATGTGCCTGTTCCTGCCTGCCGCGTTCATGCTTTTTGTCACCTCGTCCAACAAGCTCGTGCGGATTGTGGCAGGAATCGCCATCGGATTCGCCTATACCGGTCTGCTGTGCGCGGACTCGACCTCGGATATCCTCGGACTGTTGGTCATCGTGCCGGTGATGGCGATCTTCAGCGCGCGCAGCTATGAATTTCTGAAGCGGTATCTGCTGGGACTGACCATCCTGTTTGCCTCCGGCAAGCTGCTGCTCCTGTTCGCGAACGCGGTCGGCGATCATAACAAGGGCTTCGAATTCATGCAGCGGTTCCTGATCTACTCGCCCTTCACCTATGTGCCGATCGCCTTATGCGGTCTGTTGTACCTGTTCATGCTGTTGATCGGCAGAAACGGTACGCCGCGTTATCCGGCAAAGGCGGTACAGATCATCCTGACTGTATTATTCATTATCGGAATATTAGCCGCCGTCGGCGCCTTTGTTTACTTTAGCTTCATCGACAAGAAGAGCGATATCGGCGACTTTAAGAAGCTCTTGCGCTTCGACGACTACTGGGGCACCCACCGCGGCTTTATGTGGCGCGTCAGCCTTGAAGAATTCTCCAAATTCAACCCCCTGCGGATTCTCTTCGGAACCGGTCCCGATACGGTGTATTATGTTTTGGAGCCGCATTTTGCGGAGCTGAGCGAACGCTTCGGCGACAGCTCGACCGATTGTGCGCACAACGAATTCATCAACTACCTGCTGACGCAGGGCGTGCTGGGACTCGCCGCCTATCTGGGACTGATGGTCACGGCGATCGCGCGCGGACTGAAAACCGCCAAGCGCAATCCGATCGTGTTGGCGTTTCTATGCCCCGTCATCTGTTACCTCGTACAGTCTACGGTCAACCTGTATAATCCGATCGTCACCCCGACGCTGTTTATCTTCCTCTCGCTGACGGAGGCAATGAACAGGAACGAGAGCATACAAATCAGGAGTGAGTAATCAGGAATGAAAGGAGGGCTCCGCCCTCACTCGATTGATATAAAAACGTATTATCGCATACAAAAGCCCGTGGTTTTGTGATCCACGGGCTTTATGTGATTTCAATCCAAAATGCATCAGCATCTTTGACCATTTCTATTTTCTCATTCAATCTGTTTATTTCTTCTTCATCGCGTCCTTCAGGCTTTTGACCGTGCCGTCGGGATAGGTGACGTCTACATTATCGAGGCGCTCTCTCACCTGCTCGCGGAAGCCCTTGAGATAGATGGCATACAGCTCCTTTTGGCGCTTTTGCTCCGCTTCGGTGAGTCCCTCCTCCCGTTTCTTTTTGGCGAGGGCGTTGATCTCGGCGATCAGCTCCTTCATTTCCATACTGCTCATCCTTTCCTGCTGTCTAAGTAATTCTGCAAGATGATGGATGCCGCTACGGCGTCCACCCTTTGCTTGCGTTTTTTGCCGTACACGTTGCCGTTGCTCAGATAATGGTGGGCGGTGATCGTGGTACCGCGTTCATCCTGCATCTCGTGCGGTATACCGGTACGCTCGGTCAGCTTTTGTGCAATCTCCCGTGCGCGAGAGGCGCTTTCGCCCTCGGTGCCATCCATGTTGCGCGGCAGTCCGACGACGATCCGCTCCGCCTTGGTTTCGGCGACCTTTTCGGCAATCTTTTCTATCAGCTTTTCGTCCTGACGCTCGGTGATCACACACAGCGACGACGCCAAAAAACCGCTTTTGTCCGATACGGCAAGCCCCGTGCGCGCGTGACCGAGATCAACAGATAATATGATCATAGGGTACCTCGATCCTCTTTCAATTGATTCGGCTGTCAGTGTCACAGCTCAAAGGGACACTTAATGACAGCTTTGCCTTAATAATAATGAAGCTCGACCGCCAGGATACGGCTCTTCTTGTGCATATAATAACCGGCGTTGGAGCTGTCGATGCTGTAGTCGGTCAGCGTGTTATTCACCGCGCTGACATAGTCGAAGAAATACTGCGGATAATCGGTAAACAGATTGTAAACGGCACTGTCATAATCCAACGCTTCATCGACATAGAACACGAAGTATTCTTCCCGGTTCAGCGCGCTTTGCAGCAAGCCGCGCTTGATATCCTCTCCGTCATAGTCGGTCAGATGCGGCGATTTCTGATAATAATAGCCCATCGTGCCGTCGGTACAGGTCGGGATGAACAGGTTCATGATCCCGGCGCTGTACGTGCCGCTGGCGCCGTTGATCTCATCATCGCTGAGCGTCGTGAACAGCGGAGAGGTCGTATGATCGTCGCCCATCACCTCGTCGGTCACGTTAAAGTAAATATAACGGGCGTAGGGCTCCTCGCGGTCATCCCAGGTCACGTCCGTCTGATACCAGCTGTCATCCAGCCTGACGGCGTTCCACATATGCAGCTGATCCTCGCTGCGCCCCATTACGCCCACGCAGTCAACGCCTAAGCCGTTGAGCAGCATCTGAAAGGCGCGCGCGTAGCCCTCGCATACCGCCACCTGATTGACCAGCGCGCCGTAAACGGTATAGATATCGGGGCTGTTGTTATCAAAATTCACCATATCGACATCTTTATCATAGGCGACGCGCTCCAGCAGATAGTCATGCACCATCAGCTCGCGCTCAAACGCCGACAAGCCGTCGGGCACCGTCGCATAGAACGCGTTGGCGACCGATCGTACGGCGTTCACACGCGTGTCAATCTCTTCGGGGGAGCATTTGGAATACACCTGGATGATCGTGGTGTTCTCGTCGCTGTAATAGCCGATGGTACCGGTCGTCCAGAAGATCTCGGGGTGATCGTCGGTCAGCGCCTTGACAGCGGTACGCACCTGCGCCTCGGTCAGTGAATAGCCCTGCACCTCGACCTGCGGCATCGCGTAACGCTCCACCTCATCGGTCGCGTCGGGAGCGATATCATAGCAGACCGCGAGCAGCTTGGTATAGAGCTGCTTTTCGCCCTCTAAGGGCAGCCTGTCGTAGGAATATCTTGAGACTACCGGCGTGTAGCCTTGGCTGTAGGTCAGCTCCTTGGGCACGACCTCCAGATACGGCGTCACCGTTTCATCGGTCGCGTGAGAATCGGGCACGGGCAGGTACCCAATCACGCTGCACGAGCCCAGGCACAGCACCGATAGCAACGACGTCAATAATAGTATGATTCTTTTCATGATCCATCTCTATTCATAATTCAATTTGAATGCCAGCATATTCAGATCATAGATCGGATAATACGCCGCGTCGGCATCCGCGTTTAGCGGAGAACCCGTCAGCGCATCATCCGCTTGATGCATCGCCTGATAATAGACCTGATCGCCCTCGAACAGCGCCTTTGCCATCGTATCGGGGGTATAGCGGTCGCTGTCGATACAGATCATCACCGAGGTGCGCTTCTTCCTGACCGCCTCCACGATCCCGTCGGCGAGCTGCCGGACATCCGGAGAGGTCAGATGGACGCTCTCGTTGAGATAATAACAATACTTCGTCGCGGTACAGGCAGGCGGCAAGAAGTTGTTGACATAGCTCGTCAGCGACCGATATGCTTCATCGCTGAGCTGCGCGTAGGTCGGATCGGGGGTATGGTCGATCCCCAACACCTTGTCGGTGACGTTCAGATAGGTAAAGACCTCGCCGTAATCGTCACGATGATCGAGATCGTCCCAGGTACAATCCACCATATACCAGTCGCCGTCCAGCTCGACCGCGTTCCAGATATGCAGGTTGGAGGCAGCCTTTCCGACGTCCTTGTCGCCCTCGCTGTCGGTGGCGCCGCAGATACAGACGGTGTCGATTCCCAGATGAGAACACAAAAAATCGAAGGAATAGGAATATCCCTCACAAACCGCCTTGTGATCCACCATCACACCGTAAAGATTGAACAGCGAGGGATGCTCGTCGCCGTAGGTCGCGGTACTGCTGATATTTTCATCATACTCGCAATGCCCGATGATATACTTGTAAACATATACCTCGCGCTCATAGGGCATCAGGGAGGGCGGTATTTCATCATAGAACCGCTTCAAGGCGTCGTTGAGCTTATGCATCATCGCGACCACCTCCTCCACCGGATAGCTCGCGTTCACGATCACCTCGGTGGAGCCAGTATCCATGTGCGTTTTCAGGTCAAAATCCGTCGTCATCCAGAACAGCTCGGGATGATCGTCGATCACCGCGATCAGCGCCGCCTCGACCTCCTTCGCCGTATAATCCGTTCCGTCAAAAAACAGCGGTCGCATCGCATACTCGCCCTCATAAACGCTCTTTTGATCCGAGAAGCAAAAGGCTGCGTTGTAGATTTCGTCATAGAGCTCACGCTGACGGTCGGTCGAAAGCGTCTGATACGAATGCGCCGTGAGTTTGGCGTCATAGCCCGAGGGCTGTACAAATGTAAAGCGGTTGAGGATGTGAAAGCCGTAATCATCATCATGATAGCCAATCGGGACGTCCTCTCCCGACAGCGGCAGCTCGGTATACACAGGGTGCGCCGCGCTGCCGAAGAGCCGACAGCCGCCGAGCAGGAGCGTCGCCGCCAACAGAACGGCAAGCAGCCGGATGCGCTTCATCAAAAGCCCCTTTCGCTGATCGGAAGCGTAGCGACGGCGTTGAGGTCGCTTTGGGCAATATTCCCGGCGAGATACTCGTAATATGCCTGTGAGCCGACCATCGCGCCGTTATCGCCGCAGAGAGCCTTTTCGGGCATATAGAGATCGTATTTTCCCTTGCACAGGCGTTCGAGCTCACGCCGCAGCAGCGCGTTTGCCGACACACCGCCGGCGATCACCAGGGTGGTGTAGCCCAGATCCTCCGCCGCTTTGAGGAAGCGATCCGTCAGACAGCCGACAACCGCCCTGCGGTAAGATGCGCAGATATCGGCGACGGGGATCTCCTCGCCCTTTTGCTGACGGTTATGGATCAGGTTGATCACAGCGGTCTTTAACCCCGAAAACGAGAAATCATATGGAGCGCCGTCCACATGGGGATGCGGCATCACAAAGGCGCTGTCGTCGCCGGCTTCGGCGAGCTTATCAAGCGTAACGCCGCCGGGGTACGGGATACCCATCGCACGCGCCGCCTTATCAAACGCCTCACCTGCCGCGTCATCGCGCGTCCTGCCGATGACCTCCATCCGGGTATAATCCTTTACCTCGACGATATGGCTGTGTCCGCCCGAGACGACCAAACAGAGAAACGGCGGTTTTAATTCTTTATGTGAAATATAATTCGCCGCAATATGCGAACGAAGGTGATGGGTGGGGATCAGCGGCTTGCCTGTCGCTAAGGAAAGCCCTTTCGCGAAATTCACGCCCACCAGCAGCGCGCCGATCAGCCCCGGCGCGTGGGTGACGGCAACGGCGTCGATCTCACCGAGCGTACAATCCGCCGCCCTCAGCGCTTCGTCCACCACGCCGACGATCGCCTCGGCATGACGACGCGACGCGATCTCCGGCACAACGCCGCCGTAGAGCTTATGCTCCTCCACCTGAGAAGCGACAATATTGGAGAGAACGGTTCTGCCGTCCTCTACGACCGCCGCGGCAGTTTCGTCACAGCTGCTTTCGATAGCCAGTATCTTCATATTTCCATGACCTTTCGGTTTGTTTCTTCATGATGAGCGCATCCTCCCTGGGATGATCGTAATAACCCTTCCGCACGCCGATACGTTCAAAGCCCAAGCCCTCATACAGAGAGATCGCGGCAAGATTGCCTGCCCTGACCTCAAGGAATACCGTATGAAGCCCGTCGGAGAACGTTATCGCGCGTTCGATCAAGCGCCGGGCGATCCCCTGCCGCCGGCAGGACGGATGCACGGCGAGCTCGACGACGCTGCCCTCCTCCGCAATCTGTTCAAAGGCGAGGAAGCCGACGACGGCTCCGTTCTTCAACGCGACCGTACAGCGGGAAACGGGATTTTCGAGCTGGGCACGGATCGAATCCGCCGACCACGCGCCGCTGCCGAAGCAGGTATCGAGCAGGGCCTTGACCTCGCCGAGGTGTTCGGGGCGCATCGCTTCTATCGTCATAGGGTGGCGATCAACAGCTTGACCGCACCGACGATATCGTCACGGCACTTGCGGTAGGCGTCCAGGTCGCCGCCGTAGGGATCAACGATATCCGGTCGCAGATCGTAGGGATCAGCGGCGTTCGGCGCACGATGCAGCACGCGCACCAGCTTAGCCGGAATCCCGATAGAGCGCAGGATATCCGCGTGCTCCTCGTTCAGTCCGACAAACAAGGCGTATTCGTTCAAATCGACCGTCGGCAAAAAGCGCGTGCGGTGCCTGTTCAGATCCAGTCCAAGCTCCTCGACGGCACGAATCGCGTTCGGAGAAGCCGGACGATCGCCCACCGCCGCCACACCGGCGCTTTCGGCGCGCCAGTCGAGCCCCTTTTCTTCTGCAAAAGAATTAAATATCACCTCCGCCATCGGACTGCGGCAGGTGTTGCCGGTACAGACAAACAATACTTTCTTCATCATCATAACCTCCGGACAAGTAATCGGCGGATCATGTTCCCATTATTTTCATTCGGGTTCGGATGTCCCACCTTTTACCATTCACGATTCATTATTCTCTATTCTTTTCGACTAGCCCTTCGCCTCGTACCACGTCTCGCCCATCGAGGCTTCGGCGGTCAGGGGAACAGTGAGCTTCACGGCGTTTTCCATCTCTTCCTGCAAAAGGATCGCCACCTGCATACTCTCGAACGCCGGCGCTTCGACCAAAAGCTCATCGTGAACCTGCAGGATCAGGCGCGCTTCTAAGCCCTCCTTCTTAAGCCGTTCATCGACGCGCACCATCGCGATCTTGATGATATCGGCAGCGGTTCCCTGGATCGGCGCGTTGCGCGCGACGCGCTCGCCGAAGGAGCGGGTGTTGAAGTTGGACGCCGCCAGCTCGGGGAGATACCGCCGTCTGTTCAGCAGCGTAGAGACATAACCGTCCGCCTTCGCCTGTTCGATCGTTTTCTTCATATAGCTGTCGATCGCGGAAAAACGGGCGAGATACTTGTCGATATATTGCTGGGCTTCACGCACGGTAACGCCGATATCCTTACTCAGCGAAAAGGCGCCGATGCCATAGACGATCCCGAAGTTGACCGCCTTGGCGCGCGAACGCATCAGGGGCGTGACGCTCTCGATCGGGACGCCGAACACCTCGGACGCGGTAACGGTATGGATGTCGATCCCCTCGGAAAACGCCCTCATCATCGTGCTGTCGCCTGCCATATGGGCGAGGACGCGCAGCTCGATCTGGGAGTAATCCGCGTCCACCAGCACACAGCCTTCCTTCGCCCGGAAGAAACGGCGGAATTCTCGTCCGCGCTCGGTACGCACGGGGATATTTTGAAGATTCGGTTCGGTAGAGCTGATGCGCCCGGTACGGGTTTCGGTCTGGTTAAAGGACGAATGAATCCGTCCGTCGGGCGCGACCTTGTCAAGCAGCGAGTCGCAGTAGGTAGACTTGAGCTTCGCTACCGTCCGATAATCCAGAATCTTTGATATCACGGGATGAAGCGGTAGCAGGCTCTCGAGCACCTCGGCGTTTGTCGAATAACCGCTCTTGGTCTTTTTTCGGGGCGGCAGGTGCAGATCCTCAAACAACGCCTTGGCAAGCTGCTTGGGCGAATTGATATTAAACGCATAGCCGACGTCCTGATAGATAGATTGCTGCAGCTGTTCCACCTCTTCGCCGAGCTGTTCGCCGTAACGGCGGATCGCCTCGCCGTCCACCTCAAAGCCGAGGTTCTCCATTCGGGCGAGCACCCTCGCCAGCGGAATCTCGATCTCATACAACAGCTTATCGTTCGCGATATCGTGGATATCCTCAGACAGCCGTTTGCACAGCGCGGGCAGGGCGTGGAGATAGCCCATCCCCTCTTCTCCGTCCTCGCTGACGGCGACAGGGATGCTGTACTCCGCACACAGGCGATCAAGCTCATAGCTTGAGGACGACGGGCTGAGCAGATAAGCGGCCAGGGAGGTATCAAAGGAAATTTTCACCTCGATCCCCTCGCGGTCACAATAGGCGAATATCGGCTTGCTGTGATCGGTAAGGAGCGGTTTGCCGCTCTTCAAAATCTCGTTTATTTCTTC
>CADBUN010000092.1 GCA_902797825.1 uncultured Ruminococcus sp.
CGGCACCAGCGGCGGCGCGATCGGCGTTGCGGCTGTCGGCGAATACACCGCCGGAACCATCATCATCAACGGCGGCGATATCTATGCTGCCTCCAGCAAAAAGGATTTCACCGATTTCAGCAGCTTTGACACGATCAACGCTAATGAAGTCTCCGGCGCCTGGGGCGTAGGTATCGGCGGCGGCTACGGCGCGTCCGTCGATCTCATCGAGATCAACGGCGGTAAGGTCGTTGCGGTCAGCGGCGCCAGCGGCGCTGCGATCGGCACCGGCCGCGGCACCAGCAAGAAAGACCAGTACAACCCTAACGCGTATCACTGCAACATCAAAATCGGCGGCGACGCTGATGTGACGGCTGTCACCTCCGATACGACAAAGGATAAGGATCAGCTCGGCGGCGCTGCGATCGGTACAGGCCGCGGCTGTCATACCGGCGGCAACATTGAGATCACCGGCAACGCCAAGGTGACCGCGATCAACGCTTCTCTCTCTCCCGCGATCGGCGCGACCAAACAGAAATCTCCCACAGACGGCGCTATCCCGGTTGCCGAGAGCATCGTGATCGGCGACAACGTTCAGCTTTTCGCGGTTTCCGCTGCGGACTATGCAGTCGATAAGGACGCTACCGTCCTGTCCATCAATGATAATTACTTCGGTTCCTCCGACAGATGGTTCTTCAATGAGAACGCTGTCGCGATCGCTGACGTCGCGAACGTCAAGGTCGAGAGCACCAAGGGCGAGCAGATGTACACCGCACCCACCGGCGCAGTTTCCGTCTGGTCCCGCATCAAGGCTGCCGAGCAGACTCCGGATACACCCGATACGCCCGACACTCCCGAAGTGGAAGGCGAGAAGGTCAGCATCAGAATCGACGCGCCCCTGAAGATGGCGGTCGCCTTTGAGGACGGCTCCGTTTACTACGGCGGCGAGATGAAGGAAGTCGTCGTCGGCAAGGAGTATTCCTTCCAGATGTGCTCCGTTAACTGGGATAACGGCATCTATGACAACGAAGGCAACGGACTGATCGGTACGGTTGTCTACAGAATGGAAGTTGTCCATCAGAAAGAGTTCAACGAGCTCGCGGCTGCCGCGAAGGAGAACCCCGAGAGATACACCGTTAAGGGTATCGACATCATCGACAACGAAGCAAAGAAGATCATCATCAACTGTGACGCCAAGGATACGCACCTCGAGACTGACGTTAACAACTTCTTCATGGCGTACAGATTCCACTTTGCGGGCGAGGATTACAACAAGCAGACCGGCATCGAGCAGGTCATCAATACTCCTCTCGAGAGCCTGTCCGTCAACCTGCCGCTCGGCTCTACCATCACCTGCAACGCGTATATCGGCGGCGAAAAGGTCAACACGGCTGACGTATTCATCGCCAACAACTCCGGCGAGGGCGTTTACGACGACGTTTACCTCACCAGCGTAAACGACTATACCTGGGACTAAGATCGACGAAGAACCTCCGGCGGCTGTCGGGCTTCGCCGAACGGCGTAAGGCGTAACGGCGAAGGTGGATCATCGCTGTGTAAAGCGATAGTAAAATACACAGTTGCCGCGTGTTCTGATACCGGATTATTAGTTATCTAACCAAAAGACTATTCCTTGGCTTGATTTTTTGACAGTCAGGGAATAGTCTTATACTAAGTAGCAATAAAAAGCTTTCATACTAAGTAGCAATAAAAAGCTTTAAAAAGATATTAGCGGAGAATTTCGCAGAACAAGACTGACAACGCAGTTATGCGGAATTCTACGCAATAGATATTAAAGTGTTTTGTTGCTACTTAGTATTATAAAGAGGCGATTTATATGAAAAGTATCATCATCAAAACCGTATCGGTTCTCATGAGCCTGATCCTTGCCGCCGCGGTGTTTACCGCCTGCAGCGTCGATCCGAACGTCAAGCAGGAGGAAGAGACGACCGCGGATTATAAGGTAAAGGTCGATCAGGGAGAAGAGGAGACCGAGCGCGAGGGCTTTCATGCCTACGGAAAGGGCAAGACCGATCCCGTACAGGTCGGCGGCGTCGAGATCAACGTCAAGGACTTTGCCGTTCGTTCCTATGAGCTCGCCTATATGATGGCGCAGAAGAGCTTCCAAAAGCCGGGTGAGCTTCCGCTTGAGGCGGCGGTTCAGTACGCGTTCGCTCATGTTTTCTACAAGGACCTTCATACGATCAAGAATAAGGCGGTACAATACCGCAGCGCCTCGGAGGAGCAAATCAAAAAGGCGCTTCGGGAACAGTTCGGTACCGACGACTTTGCGGTAACCTCGTCGATGCTGTATAACCCCGAGAAAAAGATTTTTGAGATGTGGATTCCCTCCTACGGCACCAACATCTACTATAACATCGACGCGGTCAACGTCAGCGGCGATCAGGCGGAGATCATCACCACCTTCTACAATGAATTTGCACGCAGCACTTTATTGGGAAAGGCGACAATCACCGTCAAGGTACAGGACGCAAGCCCTGTGATCAACGCGCTGAAAGCGGAGTAAAGGACGACATATGGACGATAATAAGGCTTTGACAAGCGAGAATATACGCCTGCGCGAGGCGCTGAAGAAGATTTCGGAGCATCACGCAGCCATACAAAAAATCCTTGACGGCGTGAGCGACCTGCTGGTCACAGACGAACAGGCAGCGTCAGCTCCCGTGACGGAAAAGGACGTGAAGGAGCTTTTGAAAAAGTATTCACGTCTGCAATAATACGCTTTTGTTGGGCAAGCGCGCCGGATAAATAAATGATAATGAGGTATCACCATGAAAAAGGTCGAAATCGGCAAACTGAATGATAAGGTCAAAAAAGGGGGAGTGCTCCCCCTTTTGGGCGTATCGCTGATCGTCCTTTTGTTAACGGTGGCGGTCTACTTTGTCGCGCATTATGTTTCCAACAGCTATACGGATGAAAACCGCTTTTCCAACTGGAATTACCTGTTTACCGAAAAAGCAGGCACCGTGCCCGACGGCGAGCTTCGTGTTTTTAACGCACAGAATCCCATCGTTACCGAGGGCAAAAAGGACGCGATCTACTTTTCAAAGACGCTGGAGCCCTCGGAAACCGGGCATACCTTTGTCCTGATCACCGATTTTTCGCCTGTCAAAATCAGACTCAACGGCAAAGAAATCTATAACAATCAGTTCGATACCGCCGAGTATGTCGGCAGCTGCTACAACGCCGTAGCGTTGGAGCCGTCTACCCAGGAGCGTCAGCTGGAGATCATGATGAAGCTTCCGTTCTCCGTGCGGTTCGAAACCTTTCTCAATCCTACGGGCGATCCCGTCTTTACCACGATGCCCGGATTCAATCTCGGACTGATCCTGATGGGGATCGGTCTGCTGTCAGCGGCGGTCTTTGGGGTGATGTCGGCGGTCAAGAAGCGGCTGTTCCGCTCTCTGTATGTCTCGGGACTGGTATTCTATATGGGCTTAGCCATCGCGCTTCACCTGCTGCCGGAGGTAACCTATCGCTTCAATACCCCGATATGGCTGCGCATAACCGCCGTACCCGTCCATCTCACCTTTATGCTGGTGCTGCTGTGCCTGAACGGATTATTCAAGGATTCGCGTAAGACGGCGATCGCGGTCCTGTTCGCGTCGATCATCTCGGCGATCGCGGTGCTCGCGTCCTTCAACCCGCTGATGGTGAAGCTCTCGATCGTGCTGATGTGTCTGCTCACCCTCGCCGCGGCGGTATATGTTTCTCACACCGCCATAGTACAGCTGGAAAGACGGATCCAATACGCGGCGCCGCTCTTTGTCATGTGCGTATTCTGTACGATGATCATGACGCTCGCGGCGATCCTGATGCTCCTGCGCCAGCGAACCCTGTATATCTATAATGTTTCGGTATCCTCCGCCGTCATCATCGCCGTCATAGAGTACGTTTATATCAGAGAATACCGCCTTGAGCTCAAGAACAGCGAGGTTCGGGTTCAAAGCGTCAAATACAGCGAATCGGTAAACAGCATCTCTCTGTTTATCCGCCATATGCTACAGTGTCAGGAGCCGTCGAAGTTTTATGAAACGGCGGTGGGCGAAATCCTGAAGCTGGTCAAAACCTATCAGCCGGAAAACACCGATATCCGCTCCTGTGTAGCAATCAAGGAGGGCGGCGCATACCGCGAAATCATCAACAACGGCGTCTCCTCCTGCAACTATCAGATCATCGAGAACAACAGCCTGAGAAACGAAAAGAACTGTCTGTTCGCAGAAACCTATTTTGACTATATCCTCCGGGATCACAAGGGCGTCAACGCGATCTTCCACTTTGAGAATATCAAGGTTGGGCTGGATGTTTTCTTTGGCAGCATGATGGAAGCGACCTACTGTGGGCTGGAGACCACCTATGAAAACACGTTCTCGGATAACAAGCAGCGCGATATCGACATCATCTTCGCCGAGCTTGCCGAGAACACCGAGCTCGACAACGGCTGCAGCGTCGATCACCTGATGAACATCCGGAAGAACAGCGATGCGCTGTGTAAACGGATCGGGATGGACGAGGAGAAGGCGAAGCATATCTCGATCGCCTCGGAGCTGCATGACCTGGGCAAGATCGCCGTTCCGAAGAACATCATCCACAAGGACGGCAGGCTGAGCGAGGAGGAGCGCGTCATCATCAACAGCCATACCGAGTTCGGCTATACGATCCTCTCGGCGTATGACGACGATCCCATGCTGGCGACAGCCGCCGTCATCGCGCGCTATCACCACGAGCGTTATGACGGCAACGGCAATAACGGCTTAAAGGGAGAGGACATCCCCATAGAGGCGCGCGTGGTCACGGTATGTGACGTCTATGACGCGCTGATCTCCGAAAGAACCTATAAAAAAGCATGGAGCAAGGAGGACGCGCTGCGGTATCTCAAGGATAACGAGGGCAAGATCTTTGATCCCGTAATCTGTGAAGAATTCATCGCCTATATCCGCGAGAAAGACAGCAAGGTCGCTGCCGCGAGTGAAGCATAAGCCTCACCGTCACAGGCGCCTTCGCGGCAAGTCACAGCGTAGGCAACACAGTCCCCGAAAAGACTGATAATACTAAACCGGTAACACAAATCTATTATCCAAGGCGGTGTGAATATGCCGAATGAAAAAAAGAATCAGCCCGAAGCGCCGGCAACGCCCGAAGAAAAGAACTTTGAGGAGCATCAAACCGCCCGCAAATCGAAAGTAAAGTTCTTTTCCAAAAGGTTCAAATGGTACCATCTCCTGGCTGCCGTGATCCTTTTGGTCATCATCTCGCTGTTCGTGATCTGGCACCTGCTGCCCAAGAAGGTGATGAATGTCGCCGTGCTGGACAAAACGGTGCTGTCCTATGCCGACGATGAAAACATCATCAAGGAAAACGTATACCGTAAGCATCAGGGCTTATACTGGATCCTCCATCAGCGCAGATACGTCAAGCCCGACGGCAAGTTCTATGACTATCAGCGCGATTACTTCGGCCCGAAGCTGGACGAAGAGGGACACTTCGCCGGCGATACGAACCTCAAGGACGCGGATTCCACCCCCGACCTGCTGTATCTTTCCGACGCGTACGGCATGGGCAACGATACCTACGGCTATTATAACGGCGGTACACCGCTCAACGGCGGCATCTCCGACGACGATATGTCCTATATCTCCTTTGCCCACGAGAGCGGCGCTCCGATCGTCGCCGAGATGGCGTTTTTCAGCACGCCGCTGTCCGACTCGGTACGTGCCCAGCTGGTTGCCCTCACCGGCGTTAACCCGACCAAGTGGATCGGCAGATACCTCGTCGATCTGGAGGACTTTACGGACGTTCCCGACTGGGCTCCTCCGATGTATGAACAGCAGGAGGGCGTCGAATGGCGCTTTACGGGACCGGGGATCCTCCTGGTCTCCACCGACGGCGAGATCATCGTCCTTGAACAAAATACGGATTTCATCACCAAGAATCTGCTCAAAATCTATATCAACGAAGAATACCGCAAGGAATTCTCCGGCTGTGATACCTGTAACTTCTACAACTGGTTCGAGCTGGTCGAGCCGAATTACGGCGTCGAGACGCTGGCTACCTTCGAATTTGACCTCAACGCCACCGGTATGGAAAAGATCAAGGACGTCAGCAAGACGCCGCGCTTCTGTGCCATCTCGCGCAAGCAGGAGGAGGGCTACGCCCCCGTCTATTACTTCGCGGGCGACTCGAACGACTATGTCAACGGCAATCGTTACGGCGATTTCCTCTTCTCCAACCAATTCTTCAAATTCCTGTCCTATGACCGACAGGGCGATATCTCCAACTTCTTCTGGCGCTTCTACAATCCGCTGATGCGGCATATCCTTGCCGATACCGACAGCAACAAATACGGCGAGGAAAAGACGGAGCATCAGGAGGTTTCCCGGGTGAACAACGGCAGCTTCCAGGTGCTGTCGGACGAAAAATGGCGCGGACTCAACCTCAAGGCAGCCTCCCTGAACGCGCAGGAGCCGGGCAAGGAAACCTATTCGCGCGATTTTACCTTCTATGAGGATCTGATCGCCTCCGCCGGCGAGCTGGGCGTAAACTGTGTTGTGGCTAAGGACCTGTATCCGCCCGAATTTTACGCGGCGATCAGTCGCTATAATAAAAATCCCGAAAACGAGGATATCCTGATCCTGCAGCGCGTCACCGTACCCGACGGGCTGGAGGCGAAGGATTATCTCACGAGTGACGGACTGGAAAAATGGAAAGCCTCCGTCACGGAGGCAGTCGCGGCGCTTCACGGAGACGGTCACGCCCAGAGCGAAAAGCTCGGCGCGGCGACCTACTTCATTGACGTTTCGGAATATGTGCTGGGGCTGAGTATTGATCCTCAGCTTTCGGCTGCCAATACCGCCGCTATCCCGAAGCTGGACGCTTATACCTACAGCGGCGACTATGTCAAGAACAGCAAGGGCGCCGCGGGCTTCGCCGCTTATCTGTACGATACCGCCCAGGCGGCTTCTCACGACAGCTACGGCTATTATATGCCCGTCGCGGTCAGCGGCTCCTATGAGATGGTCAAGGGGATGAAGGGCGTCGATAACAAGAACGCCTATGTGTTCAACGACGTTGCCTCCGCCGACTGTCAGGAATACGCCTTCTGTGATATCACCCTCGATAACGCCAAGATCACGGGCGGCGACGCCGGCACCGCCAACGTCCGCGCAAAATACGCGAGCGCCTTCAGCGAGCTCAAACAGCTCACCTCCCCCGTGCTGGCGTCGGGCGTCTCATTCTCTGATGTAAACGCCGTTTACACGCAGAAGGCGGTCACCGAGGCGGAGCAGGGCGAGGCGCTCACCGCAGCGCTGAGCGCCGCCAAGGACAGCGGTATCCTGGGCGCGACGGTCTATGATCTGAACGACAGCTGGGGCGACGTCAGCCCCGGGATGCAGTTCTACACGGCGTCCGCCTCCAACAGCTATCTGTGGCACAACACCTGTGACAGCTCACAGATGACAGGCGTCATCGCGATGGACAGCGTGATGCCCGAAACCCCCGGACTCGTGCTGTCTGACGACGACCTCGCCCAGGCTGTGTCAATGTACAGCGACGCAGGGTACCTGTACATCACCCTGCAGCTGCTCGAGGAGATCGACTATAAAGAAAACGCCATGTTCATCGGGCTGGATACCTTCCAGCGCAACGACGGCGAATATTACTATGCCAAGGACTTTACGGCGAACTCGCTGTCGGGCATGGAATTCTCCCTGCGCTTTGAGGGCAAGCAGCAGGCGGCGCTGTATGTCATCGAGACCTACGACCGCAGCCGCGGCGCGGCATATACGAAAGAAAGCTATACCGGCAATTACCAAAAGGTAGCCGATCTGAGCTACGGCGGCTTCACGTCGGGCGATACCCAGTTCTACCAGACGGGCTCCACCATCTATGTCCGTCTGCCGTGGACATGGCTCAACGTCGCCGATCCGTCCAAGAAGCTCGTCATCAACGACAACGACTTTAAGGGCGACGTCGCCAAGTCCGTCACCACCAACGGCGTGCTGGCGTCGATCATGGTCGGCGAGCGCAAGGAGGGCGACGTGATGTACGCCTTCCCCGAGAACAAGCACGATCCCGGCTATAAGGTCTTTCAGTGGGAAAAGTGGGAAACCGCGAAGTACAGCTCACGCCGCAAGGAGAGCTTCGATATCCTGAAGGCTTATTATCTGGGACAAAAATAAGCTGTCCCGGTGCCGGCACGAAAGTGTCCGCCGGACACTAAGTAGACACTGATCGAAAGCGCAGGATCGGATACAAGCGTTCCTGCCAAGCGGACGATCAAAAAAGCTGTCATTGCGAGGAGGAGCTTGGTTCCGACGTGGCAATCTCAACCTTCCCCTTTGCGCCCCTCACAATGACGATTTTGAATAACTGCTCCCTGTCCTTTGGAAAGAGAGCCTTTCCCCTCGCAATAACTAACTATGAATAAACAGGAGATAACAGCTTGAAGATAGAACTGATAAGCGTTATCGGATTGCTGCTGTGTCTGTTGATCATCGGCATAGAGTACATCCTTCTGTATCGGCTGGCTGAGATTCAGGACGAGAACACAGCCCGCGTCGATAACATCAGGCGCAGGCTTGATATCCACGTGGAAGGGGTGCTCTACGCCCCCACCGACAGCAGCCGAGACGCTGAGATAACGGCATTGGCAAATGAAATAAACGGAGATTTCACGGTATATGAGATGGCGGTTGAAGCGATCCGGGAGCACAACGGCTCCTCCTTCAGCGGCGATGACGAAGCGAAGGAAAAGCTGATCGAGCGCATCAACGCCCAGGTCGATCCCGTCTCAATCTACGCGAAAATGCTCGAGGAAGGCAACATCTACCACAAGGGCTACGCCTGCCGTCGGCTCGCCGAGCTCGACGCCGGGGAATACCGTGATAAGATCAAGGAATATGCAAGCGACAAGCATAGGGATCTTGCCTATAACGCCGCGATGGCGCTGTGTCAGATGGGCGACGTCTATGAGGTTGCCGCGTACCTGCTGAGCATCGAAAACGATACGCTCTATTCCGGCAGAATCGTCAACGAATTCTTCGCGAAATTTACCGGCGACCGGGGAGAGCTCGCGGCAGTCCTCTTTGAAAAGTGCAACAAGTACATGAAGTGTACCGTGATCAAGACGCTCGCGAGATACAAGCTCGACCGGTTCAGACCGATGTACCTCGAGGGCGCGTCGGGCGATGACAGCCAGCTAAAGCTCGCGTGTATCAAGGCGCTCGCCGCGTTCGGCTATCCCGAGGACGAACAGCTCCTGCAGATCGCCGCCGGCGACAAGGACTGGGTGAACCGCTCCTCGGCGATCAGAGGGCTTTCGCTGTTAAAGACGCAGTCGGCGCTCGACACCGTCAAGCACGCCCTGGGCGACAAGGAATGGTGGGTGCGACAGACGGCGGCGCAGGCGCTCACCCGGATGGATATCTCGCCGAAGGATCTGGAAGAGATCCTGGGCGGCTACGACCGTTTTGCCGCCGACGCGATGAAAAACGTGCTGTATAAAACGGTAGACGCATGAGCGTCATGTTAATTTACGGTTTTCCAAAACCGGTTTATCCAAGGTAAGGAGGAACAGACTGTGGGATTTTTGAATGCGGTACGCAGCTTCATTGTAGTATTCAATTACTTCTGCATGGCTTTTACGCTGTTACTCAGCTTCATTTATATTATTCAGCTCTTTGTCTCGCTGTTCAGGGTTCATCACAATTATGACAAGACCTTTTCCGACGACTTTCACAGCTATGTAGACAGCGACAACCTCCTGCCGATCTCCCTGATCATCCCCGCCTATAACGAGCAGGAGAATATCGTGCAGAATATCCGCTCGCTGATGAAAATCAACTATCCGATGTATGAGGTCATCGTCGTCAACGACGGCTCGACCGACAAAACGGGCGAGCTGGTGGTCAACGCCTTTCATATGCACAAGATCGAAACCTCGATCCGTTACCAGATCCCTACCCAGAAGATCGAGGCGGTCTATTACAGCAAGCAATACCCCAACCTTCTCTATGTACAAAAGGCGAACGGCGGTAAGTCCGACGCGCTGAACGCCGGGATCAATATCTCAAAATATCCGCTGTTTACCTGTCTTGACGCCGATTCGCGTATCGAGAAGGACGCGCTGCTGCGCCTGTCGATGGAATTCATCAAGGATTCCCGCACCGTCGTCGCCGGCGGTATCGTGCGTATCGCCAACGGCTCCAAGATCGTTGACGGCGAGCTC
>CADBUN010000093.1 GCA_902797825.1 uncultured Ruminococcus sp.
ATACTGTCGTATGTCAAGGAGCTCAACAAAGCTATGCGGAATTTATCGCAATAGATGATAAAGGTTTTTATTTAGGATTAGTATAAGATCGGAAAGGAAAAAACCCTCCCGTACGGAACGGGAGGGAATCTTTAGCATTTATATAATCCTTAGTATTTATAATAATAGTAGTTGTTGTAGCCGTAGTTTTTGTACTTATATTTCCTGCGATAGCCTCTGGAGCGCATCTCACAGCCGACCTTCAAAAAGCCGAGCACCCTGGTATCGGCGAGCTTGACGTTCTGCAGGGCACGTTCGACGTCACCATGCGTAGTGACGCGCTCACGCACAACCATCACATAACCGCCGACAAGATCCTTTAACAGCAGCGTATCGGTAACGACGCCGAGCGGCGGCGTATCCATGATGACATAGTCATACTCCTTCTTTGCCTCTTCAACCAGTTGGGAAAAATAGGGAGAGCCCAACAACTCGGAGGGGTTCGGCGGAATCGCGCCCGAGGTGAGCACGTCGAGACACGAGATCACTTCGCGGTGCACTGCCGACTGGAAATCACCGAACTGACCGATGACATCGGAAACGCCGGTATTATTCTTCAGCTTGAGCAGGTTATGAAGGTTCGGGCGGCGCAGGTCGGTATCAATCAGCAGGATACGCTTGCCCGTCTTAGAGAAAGAGATCGCCAAGTTGACGGTAGCGGTACTTTTACCCTCGCCCTTGCTCCATGAGGTAACGGCAACACAGTTGCTTTCCAGCGCCGCGAGAGAGAAAATCAGGTTGGTTCGCGCGATCTTATAGCCCTCTACGATCGCAAACTTGGAATCCGAAGTCAGGACGTTTTTGGCTTTATCGGAAGCGGTTTTTTTGTCTTCGGGTTTTTTGGTCTTAATCAGCTTCATTTCTTTTTGGCACCGCCTTCCGATTCAAAGTCTATGATCTCTGCAAAGACAGGGATTTGATATTGTTTATACAGATCGTCTCCGGGCTTGATGGTGGTATCCACGATCTCAAGCAGGAAGGAGATCACCAGCGATAAAACCAAGCCGAGCAGCGCGCCGATCATCACGTAGCGGGCACGGTCGGGCGAAGACGGAGAGGACGGAACGCTCGCCTCCTCAACGGTATCGACCTTACCGGCGTCGCCGAAATACTTTTTGAATACATGAGGCGCCGTGTTGGCGACGAGGTTCGCGATATTGGCGGCGTTATGGGGATCGGGCGAGGTGGAGCTGATCCGCAGAAAGTAGGAATCCTCGACAACGCTGATCGAGATACTCGCGCCGCTGATGATACTCTTCATATCCGGATCAACGGTGAACAAGGTAGAACAGGTATTCGCCAGCATCTGAGAGGATGAAATATCATTCATGTTGACCTTTTCATCGCTGATGGTCGTGGTATTGGACGAAGCGATATCGGTCTCGAAGGTGTTGCCGTTCTGCACGAGAATCAGCGCGCTGGTGGAATACATCGGCGTCACCATATAGGTCACATACAAAAATGCCAGCAAAGCGCCCACGAGCGTCACGATAATAATCAGCCTGATATGCTGCAAAAACATTTTCAGCAAATCAGCGATTGTTATTTGCTTATTCATAGAATCCTCCTGACGGATGGGGCATACGTCCCTATTAAATCATAATATATTATATCCTAAAGTCGTCATTTATTATTCGAAATCAGAATTATTCGTAAGATATTTTTCTGATTTGACAAAAAAGCAGAAAAACCTCCCTTTCGTGAAAGGGAGGCGATGATCTGATTTATTATCCTAAGACGCTCAGCAGAACGCCTGCCGCGACAGCGGAGCCGATGACGCCGGCGACATTCGGTCCCATGGCGTGCATCAAAAGGAAGTTGCCGGGATTCTCCTGCTGACCGACCTTGTTGGCGACGCGCGCCGCCATCGGTACCGCCGAAACGCCGGCAGAGCCGATCAGCGGATTGATCTTTCCGCCGGAGAACTTATACATGATCTTGCCGAAGAGCACGCCGCAAGCCGTACCCATACAGAACGCCAACAGACCGAGGGCGATGATGCCCAGCGTCTTAGGCGTCAGGAACACGGTACCGGTCGCGGTCGCGCCGACTGTCGTGCCGAGGAAGATGGTGATGATGTTCATCAGCTCATTCTGAGCGGTCTTGCTGATGCGCTCCACCACGCCGCTCTCTTTAAAGAGGTTGCCGAGCATCAGCATACCGACCAGCGGAGCCGCGGAGGGCAGCGCGATCGCGCAGATGATGACGACGATGATCGGGAAGATGATCTTCTCGAGCTTTGACACGGGACGGAGCTGGCCCATGACGACCGAGCGCTCCTTCTTGGTGGTCAGCAGCTTCATGATCGGCGGCTGAATAATCGGAACCAGCGCCATGTAGGAATATGCCGCTACGGCGATCGGTCCGAGCAGCTCGGGGGCGAGCTTAGAGGTAACATAGATCGCGGTAGGACCGTCGGCGCCGCCGATGATACCGATCGCGCCGGACTGAGCCGGTGTAAAGCCCAAAAGAATGGCACCGATGAAGGTGATGAAGATACCGATCTGAGCCGCCGCGCCGAGGATGAAGCTCTTGGGGCTGGCAATCAGCGGACCGAAATCGGTCATACAGCCGATGCCGAGGAAGATCAGGGGCGGATAGATACCGAGCTTGACGCCCTGGTAGAGATAATACAGCAATCCGCCGTACTGGGGAACGTTGTAATAATCGACGCCGTTGAGCGTAGTGACCGCATAGTTGATCACCTGACCCTCATGCGCCGCCTGATACGCCGTACACTCCACGAGCTCCGTAGAGGGCGGCGCCATGATCGCCGGATAGAGGTTGACCAGCAGCATACCGAAGGCGATCGGCAGCAGCAACAGCGGTTCATACTGCTTTTTGATCGCGAGATAAAACAGCACACAGGCGACCGCGATCATCACATAATTCTGCCATACGAGCTGAGTGAAGCCGGAATCGTTCCACAAGCCCTTGATGGCTTCTAAAAATCCGTTGAGTATTTCCATGCCTTAACCCTCCTAAAACGGTCTGACGTTATCCGAAAGACCGGCGCTGCGCCATGCGCTGCCGCGATCCTGCGCTTTACGGATGCTCTTGATCCGCACCGAGGATGCGGAATATACCGAATAAACCGCCGCGGAGATGACCGCGATCAGCTCATCGTCATCCGTCCCGGGAGCAGCCTCGACAACCGCCGCCGGTTCAGGCAGGGTTTCCCGCTCCACCTTCGGCAGATCCGCGTTGCGAGAAGCCTTTTTCACGCTCTTTTTGTTCTGTATACGATAGATGACGGTACCGTAGAGCTTGATGATGCCGATCAGAATCAGCAGCACCGCAAAAACCACGGAAAAGCCCGTCAGCAGGATGGTAATCGACAAAGAAAAATTATCACCCATTTAAACAGCCTCCCATCTGTGCCATGTTAATCCATAGTACAGTATACACCATTCGCGAATGGATTTCAACATTTTTTTGCGACAGATAATACTGAGAGTCCAACAAAGTTATACGGAATTAGACGCGACAGATGTTAAGAAACTAGTATAAAGAGAATTCGAACACGCGGCAAACAGCGCATCCGTAAAATGTTTTAGGCAAATCCGCACAAATTTCCATAAAGAATATCCGCGGCTCATAAGGAGTCGCGGACACCGTCATTATGCTTCGCCAAAGTCCTCGGGCAACCCGTACCCTACAGAATGATACAGATCAGACCGTTACAGCCGTCGTTGATGATCTTCTCTACCGTCTCCCCGATCTTGAGCCTTGCCTTTTCGGGCATACGATAGAGCTTGTTGTGCAGCCCTTCGTTCACCAGGTCGCTGACGGACTTGCCGAAGATGTTGCTGTCCCAGATCTTGGAGGGGCTTTCCTCGAACTCCTTCAAGAGATAGGTCACCAGCTCCTCGCTCTGCTGTTCCGAGCCGACGATCGGCGTGACCTCGGCGGTGGTATACACGCGCATCATGTGGATCGACGGCGCGCTCGCCTTCAGGCGGATCCCGTACTTGCCGCTTTGGCGCACGATCTCGGGCTCCTCCAGGCTGAGCTCCTCCATCGTCGGCATCACGATCCCGTAGCCCTTTTCGAGTACATCCTCATACGCCTTCCCGATCCGGTCAAAGCTCGCCTTTTTCTCCGCCAGCTCACAAACGCACGCCATCAGTCCGCGTTCATCATCGATACTGATTCCGCTCTTTTCGGTCAGGATACGGTAGAACAGCGCCGGCTGCAGGCGCACCGTGAGGTCTGCCCTGCCGACTCCTAAATCCATCGCGCTGAGCTCGGCGGTCTCGATATACTCGTTCTCACACAGCGCGGGCGCCATATCCTGCACCTCGCGAATCCGTTTGACATCCGCCGCTTTGTCGCGGATTGCGTGAAACACCGCCTCGCGCAGCCAGTTGTCGCGCTCGAGCCCTCTCAGCCATCTGGGCATATCGAGGTGAATCTCCTTGACGGGGAACTCGAACAGCAGCGTCGCCAAAATTCCCTTGACGGTGCTTTCATCCATCACCGCACAATCCACAGCGACCGTCGGCGCGCCGTATTTGCGGCTCAGGGAAGCCGCCAGCGCTGAGGACGAAGCGCTCTCCGGCGCGGTGGTATTTAACAGGATGATATAGGGCTTGCCGGCGCGATGCAGCTCAGCCGCTACGCGCTCTTCCGCTTCGGCGTAATCCTCCCGGGGAATATCGCCGATGGAGCCGTCCGTCGTCACCATGATACCGATGGTGCTGTGGTCGGTGATAACCTTCTTTGTCCCTGTTTCCGCCGCCTGACGGAAGGGCATCTCCGCCTCGCTCCACGGCGTATGCACCATCCGCTCGCCGTCCTCCTCGATATAGCCCATCGCGCTTTCGACGATATAGCCGACGCAGTCGATCATCCGCACGCTCAGCCGCGCGTTGTCCTCAAGCTGAATCTCCACGGCGTTTTCTGGAACGAACTTCGGCTCCGTGGTCATGATGGTGCGTCCGGCGGCACTCTGCGGCAGCTCGTCGGTCGCGCGCTCACGCAGGTTATCGTCGGTGATATGCGGCAGCACCAGCGTATCCATGAACCGCTTGATAAAGGTGGACTTACCCGTGCGCACGGGACCGACAACGCCGATATAGATGTTGCCGCCCGTACGGTTCTCTATATCTTTATAAATACTTTTCTCAGCCATTGTATCCTCCGTAACTATCTCATATTATGCCGTCGGGATCAGGAGCATCATACCGCCGTCCGGCTCGTCGTTTTCCAATCCGTTTTCCGCGATGATCTCGTCGGGACGGGAGCAAAAGCGCTTGCTGATATCCCACACGCTTTCGCCCGCGTCGGTGTAATACAGGATCAGCGCGCCTTCCTTTGAGCGGATCGGGGCGTCGTCCTCCGCGCTGACCGAGGTCAGCGCCGTACAGCTTTCGCGGCGGCACATGGTCAGCCGGTATACCAGCTCCGCCCTGAGCTCCAGATGACGGCTGTCCGTCAGGCGATAGCTCAGGCTGTCCAAGCCTGCCTTCAGCCGCAGTATCTCTTCACAGCCGGAGGGCTCGGGCGAATAGCTGAACTCCGCGTCGCGCTCGACATAACGCTTCTCCCCGTCGCCGTTCTCGTATAAAATTCCGACGCACAGCTTCACATACACCGACGTCGCGTTATCATGATGGACGGCAGAGGCGGTCAGCTTCTCACAATGGACGTCGATCACCCTGCCGATCTCCTCGTCCACACCGACATTCGCCTTGCCGACGTCCGTGTAGGCGCGGCAGGTCACGCCGCTGCGGCAGGAAAACGGTTCTTCGTGCAGCGTGGTCTCGCGCTCGGTCGAAAAGGCGTCGCTCAACACATCAAGCTCCTTCTCAACCCAGCACAGCGCTCCGAAGCAGAGCTTGGCGTCCAGCAGTAAAAGCTGAGAACCGTCCGGCGTATCATCGGACAGCCGCACATCGGCGCCGAGCACGCCCAGCTCGCCGTCTATCACAGCCTCCTCGGTCACGCCCTCACAGTCAACGATCCGGGACACCGGGATGGTATAGGACATACACTCCGCCTCGGGGTTTTCGACGCCGCAAAGGTACATCAGCTCCACCTTCAGCTCGGCGCTGAGCATGATTTTATCGCGGATCGCCTTCAGCTCGGTAATCTTGGCATAAAGGCGGTGACTGAGCACGGCGCTGATCCCGCTCTTGGCGTTGACGGGGATATCCTCCTGCACCGAGAAGCTGTCGCTGCACAGGCCGCAGAGGGAAGACGCCGCGACGCGTTCGCTCTTCACCTGCAGATCACCGCCGTCCTCATACCCGTAATAGTCCAGCGCGCCGGGGACGATCACCTTCGCGCACAGCGAAAAAGCGCCGTGCAGGCTGAGCTTGCGCGGACTCAGCGCGCGACAGTTGATATACTCGGGCTTTGCCTCTACCGACAGATAATAGTCATCGACGGCGCTCTTGAGGGGCAGACTGTCCGAAAACGGCTGGGCGTACTCATACGCGCGCAGGCAGCCCCGATCGCCGTCGAGGTAGAGGATTCGCACGCATGAGCTGCCCTCGACCGTCAGCCGATCGCCGCTGATGTTATTCATATACACCTTCGGCTCCAGCGTGCAGGAAAGGATCCGCTCGATATCAGGGCAGTAATCGGGCAGCGTCAGGTCAACGTCCACCGACTGCTCCGCGCACGTATCCAACACCGTCCGCGTGCCTGTGATGGTTTTTTTCGTCAGATGATACTCCATTCTTTTCGCTCCTTAACATTTGCTGATTCATTGTATGAAACCGACAGGACAAATATGACAGCGGCTTCGCGGCGAACGACAAGCGAAAAAAAGAACCCCCATCCGATCGGACAGGGGTTCGTCATGAATTGATAGAATGATTCTATTGTAAATCAACCGGCGTTATGCGATCGGCTCAGCGATCCCCTTGCAGGGAGTGGGAATGCCGACGAGGGAACGCGAAAGGAAGGTGACATCGACAATGGTAATCGTGCCGTCCGCGTCAACATCTGCCGCAGCCTCGTTAAAATGCTTCGCCCGGATGTTGACCAGATAACGCTGAAGCACCGTCGCGTCGATGATATTCACCTCGCCGTCGCTGTCGACGTCGCCGAGAATCGCGGGGCCGATATTCAGGAAGTCGATGCCCTTTTCAGCGGCGTACTGCTCCGCATAGCTGCCGACATAACCGCAGATCGTGAGATTTTCGATCTCAGCGAAGGCGTCGGCGCCGATCGAGGTCACGGACGCCGGGATCGTGATGCTCTCGAGGTTACTACAATGGTTGAAAGCATGATCGCCGATCTCGGTAACAGTACCGGGAATTTCGATGCTCTTCAGACCGGTACAGTTGTCAAACAGATACGGGATAATCTTTGTGGTACCTTCCTCAAAGGTAAAAACGGTAGGCGCGATACCATATGCAAACGGACCGCAGCCACGATTACCCAGATCTATTTCTCTCAGCGACCTGGGGATCTCGAGACTCTCTAAACGGTTCCATCCAAACGCGAGAGCTCCCAGCACCTGAAGGTTATCAGGGAGGTCAATACTCGTAAAGCCACAGTAGGCAAATGCAGAGGTATCGATCTTTGTCACCGCGTCACCGGCAAACGTAACGTTCATAAGATTCTGACAGCCGGAGAAAGCAAGCTTACCGATCTCGGTAACCGAGGCCGGGATCGTCACCTGCTCCAGGCTGACGGTTTTTGCATAAGGTGAACAGTGGAAGAGATCATCCGGTATTTTCGTGATTCCCTCTTCAAAGGTCACCGTCTTTAAGGTGGGTGTATTATCAAAGGCATACGGGGTAACGGTTGTCAGCGTCTTGGGGATCGAGATACTCTCGAGCTGGGCACATCTTGAAAATGCTAAATCCCCAATCTCCCTCACAGGATCAGGAAGTATCACCGATTTGACAGACGCACTTTCATAGAACGCCTTTTCGCCGATCTTGGTAACCGGACAGCCGTCGATGACAGCAGGGACGGTCGCTGTCGGGTTGCTTCCCGTATAGCCGGTGATGGTGGCTTCGCCGTTTTCCAGCGTATAAGTGAAATCTCCCGACTGTCCGCCGGTCGCGGCAGCCGCAGCGCTGAACGGAACGACAGCAAATACGCTCAAGGCCATGATCAGGCTCAAAAGCAGGCTGATGATTTTTTTACCGTTTGACATTATGATCCTCCTCCATGTCAAAAATCCTAATTATTTACGATTTATATTATATCACAGCGATATTTTTCATGCAATAGAAAAAGCTCCTGCTGTTTCGTTCAATACCACCTGTCGTTTGTGCAGTATTCACAAAAGCATCCCAATTGAATGATCATTATTCTCGGAAACAGAAGCGTGCCGGACATCCTGATGCGGAAAACATCTAAGATATGCAAAAAGGGAAAGGATCGCTCCTTTCCCTCCATTCGTTTTATATGCTATTCAATCAACCGAAATATCTCTTTAACAGACCGGCGAAACCTGCGCCGTGGCGCGCCTCGTCCTTTGCCATCTCGTGAACGGTATCGTGGATCGCGTCGAGATCGGCTGCCTTCGCGCGCTTGGCGAGATCGAGCTTGCCGGCGCAGGCGCCTGTCTCAGCCTCGACGCGCAGCTCGAGGTTCTTCTTGGTGCTGTCGGTCAGTACCTCGCCCAACAGCTCCGCAAATTTCGCCGCGTGCTCCGCCTCTTCAAATGCGTACTTCGTGAACGCGGCGGATACCTCGGGATAACCCTCTCTGTCGGCGACTCTCGCCATCGCAAGATACATACCGACCTCGCTGCATTCGCCCTCGAAGTTGGAGCGCAGATCAGCCTTGATATCCTCGGCAACATCCTTCGCGATACCGACGACGTGCTCACAGGCGAAGCCTGCGTCATCGCTCAGCTTGTTGAATTTTTCGCCGGGCACCTTACAGACCGGGCACTTCTCGGGAGGGGTGTCTCCCTCGTGAACATATCCGCATACGGGACAAACCCATTTTGTCATTATTTTTTCCTCCTTTGTCATGATTGTAAATGAAAAATCGGTTTCACAAATCATACCACAAAGCAGGCGGAATAAATTTCCGTATTGGAATAATAATCGCTTTTCGCGCATATTATTTTCTCGACATTGATAACAGGAGTGATATGATGCCATCTGTCTTTTTGAGTCCGTCGTTACAGGAGTGGAATCCCTATGTCAACGGAGGAAATGAAGAATATTACATGAATCTGATCGCGGACGCGATCGAGCCGTATCTGCGCGCCTCGGGGATCACCTACGGGCGCAACACGCCGAGTCAAACGCTCAGCCAGGCGATCGCACAGTCGAACGCCGGCAGCTACGACCTGCACCTCGCGATCCACAGCAACGCCGCCGGTGAACAGAACAGCGGTACGATCCGCGGCACGGACGTCTACTACTACCCCTCCTCCTCGCGCGGGAAGCGCGCCGCCGAGCTGATTGCCGAGAATTATAAAAACATCTATCCCCTGCCCGACAGGGTGAAAACGGTCGCCTCCTCGTCGCTCGCGGAGCTCAGGCGCACCAAGGCGCCCGCCGTGCTGATCGAGACCGCCTATCACGACAATCTCGCCGACGCCGAGTGGATTCAGGAAAACATCGGCGCGATCGGCAGGAATCTGGCGCAGAGCGTCGCCGAATTCCTCGGCGTTCCCTTCGTCGATTTATCATAATTCTCTCATATTTTTGTTGCAGTCAAAACAGCCGTGTGTTATACTGGTTTTATCACACACGGCTGTTTTGGACGGCTGAATAACGGAGGGCTCCCTATGGAAGAAACCATGATGAAAAGAATCAACAAAACGATGGATAATCTGCGCGCGCATAATATGGCGGCATACTTCGTCGAGACAAAGGACGAGGTGCCTGAGCTTCTGAAAAGCCTGATGAACGAGGGCGAGACCGTCACCCACGGCGGCTCGGAAACGCTCAAGGAATGCGGCGTGATCGACCTGCTGAACAGCGGCGCTTACCGCTACCTTGACCGCTCCAAGGCTCAGACGCGTGAAGAAACCGAAGAAATCTACCGCGCGGCGTTCACTGCTGATACCTATCTTACCAGCGCCAACGCCGTGACCGAAAGCGGCCTGCTGTATAATGTTGACGGCAACTCCAACCGCGTTGCCGCCATCCTGTACGGACCGAAGCAGGTGATCTTCATCTGCGGCTATAATAAGCTCGTCAAGGATCTGGACGAGGCGGTTGTGCGCCTCAAGACTATCGCCGCGCCGCGCAACACCAAGCGTTTGAGCTGTGAGACCTACTGCGCCAAGGAGGGCGAGTGCCTTGCCTTAGGGCGCGACGCTTCGTATATGTGCGACGGCTGCAAGAGCCCTCAGCGCATCTGCTGTAACTATGTCGTATCCGCGCGCCAGCGCCAAAAGGACAGGATGAAGGTCATCCTCGTCGGCGAAGAGCTGGGATATTAAGGATTAGTATTAATCGCCCCTCCTCTAAAATGCTGACCACTGACCATCAACCACTGAACACTATCATAATCGGTTGAGATTGCCACGGCTCGCGATACGAGCCTCGCAATGACGATTTGTGTTCTGACCACTACCATATGTAGGGCGTTGCCGCCCTTACTGACAGTTGGTTTCGTTTTTATCCTGCGCCTTATTCTTGTGACAGTCGTCTGCGCGATCCGACGCCTGATCGGTCGCGTAGCTCATGTTGTTCTCACAGTTCTGAGCGCCGGTCTGCTGCTTCTGCGCGTGATTCTTCGCAGATTTTTTCGATTTACTCAATGATAACACCCCCTTTTATACTAATAGTATTTCCGAAAAGAGGCGATTTATTATGAAATTGAACGATTATTTTGAACGGATGAAAACGGTTTTGGGCGAGGACTATGACCGCTTTCTCGAAACGGTGGACAAGCCTGCCTACAAGGCGATCCGCGTCAACACGCTGAAGATTCAGCCCGAGGAGCTTTTGCCGCTGCTGCCCTTTGCCGGAGAGCAGGTTCCGTTTTCGCCGATGGGATACTATGTAGACGTCGAGAAGCTCGGCAAGCATCCGCTGCATCACGCCGGCGCGTTTTATGTTCAGGAGCCGTCCGCCATGTCCGCTGTGACGGCGCTGGGCGTAGAGCCGGGCGACAAGGTGCTCGACCTGTGCGCCGCTCCCGGCGGAAAAAGCACCCAGATCGCCGCGTGTCTGAGCGGTACCGGGCTATTGTGGGCGAACGAGATCGTCCGTCCCCGGGCGCATATCCTCCTGTCGAACATCGAACGCATGGGGATCAAAAACGCCGTTGTCTCCAACATGACGCCCGAGGCGCTGTGCGGCAGGCTCGAGGGCTTCTTTGACAAGGTGCTGGTCGACGCGCCTTGCTCGGGCGAGGGGATGTTCCGCAAGGATAAGGAAGCGATCTATGAATGGTCGGTCGAGCACAGCCTGTCCTGTGCCGAACGGCAAAAGGCGATTTTGGATTCAGCCGCCCTTGCCGTCAGACCGGAGGGCGAAATGGTCTATTCCACCTGCACCTTCTCCCCTGACGAGAACGAGGGCGTGGTACGGCATTTCTTGAACGAGCATCCCGAATTTGAGCTGATCGACACGGGCTGCCGCTTCGGAACGCCGACGCTGGATTATGCCCTGCGCATCTATCCCTTCCACGGCGGCGAGGGGCATTTTGTCGCCAAATTCCGCAAAACAAAGGGCAAGGCTTACCGGGGCGGTATGTTCCACTATACCGAGCCCCTGCGCGAGGAGAGCCTCGAGATCGAAAAATTCATTGCCGATATCCTGCGCAACGTCAGCTTCCGTCATTATCACGTGATCGACGAGCGCATCCTGAGCCTGCCGGACGTCAAGCTACTGCCCGATATGGACGGGATGAATATCCTGCGCGCCGGCGTCAAGCTGGGCGACTTCAAAAAAAACCGGATCGAACCGCACCACAACCTCGCGACCGCGCTGACGCCGTATGAATTCAAGCGCAGGCTGATCCTGAGCTATGAAGAAAACCTCACCGCGCGCTACATCAGCGGCGAGGAGCTGGAGATCGACACCTGGATCAACGGCTGGGGCGTTGCCGTCGTCAACGGCATCACGCTGGGGCTGGGCAAGGCGGTCAACGGGCATCTCAAAAACAAATATCCGAAGGGACTGCGTACACTCGCATGGAAAGACTTACAGATATAAGCGCCGTCAGAGAGCTGCTCAGCCGCCACGGCTTCACCTTCTCTAAGGCGCTGGGGCAAAATTTCCTCGTTAATCCGTCGGTGTGTCCGAGGATGGCGGACGCGGCGGTGCAAAGCAGAGCAACAGACGCGCCGATCGGCGTGATCGAGATCGGCCCCGGGATCGGCGTGCTGACAAAGGAGCTTCTGCTGCGCGCCGATCGGGTTGTCACGGTAGAGCTCGACCGGCGGCTGCTGCCGGTGCTCGATGAAACGCTCGGGGACTTCGACAACCTCAAGGTCGTCAACGCCGACGTCCTCGCGCTCGACCTGCATCGGCTGATCGCCGACGAGCTCGGCGGCAGGGAGGTCGTCGTCTGCGCGAACCTCCCCTATTACATCACCTCGCCCGTCATCATGAAGCTGCTCGAGGACAGGCTCCCGATCAACAGCATCACCGTCATGGTGCAAAAGGAAGCGGCGGTGCGGCTCTGTGCCGAGCCGGGGACGCGCGACAGCTCCGCGATCACCGCGGCGGTACACTATTACTGTGATCCCAAGCTGCTGTTCCATGTCAGCGCCGGCTCGTTCCTGCCTGCTCCCAAGGTGGATTCGGCGGTGATTCAGCTCAGGCTCCGCGAGCCCGCGGTACATCCCGAGCACGAGGAAACCTTCTTCCGGGTGATTAAGGGCGCGTTCGCGCAGCGCAGAAAAACCGTATTGAATTCACTTTCTTCGTCGCTGTCTCTTGACAAGAACGCCGTTCGTGATATACTGAAAGCAGCCGGGGTGGATGAATCCGCCCGTGCCGAAAGACTGACGCTCGGGGATTTCGCCCGTATTTCCGACGCCGTTGACCTTCATCAACGCGCAGAATCGCCCCTTCATCCCTCAACCGAAGAATAAGGAAGGTAACGATGCAAAAGAAGAACTTTATTGCCCTGATCATCCTGATATCGCTGTTAGCCATCAGCATCCTGCTGATGAGTATCTCCCTGCTCCTGTCCGAGCGCGTATTCGGTCAGGTGTCGAGCTATATCGCGATCGCCTGCGTCATCATCACGCTGATCGGCGTCGCGATCATTATCATCAATAACCGCAAGCATAAGGATGACGATGACATAGATCAATAAGCTTCCCCGGTCACTTGCTTCGGTAACGTTGCTATGATCGAAAACACAGGATCGAACAGAAGCGTTTCTGCCAAGAGGACGACCAATGAGGTCTCCCCACTGGGGAGGTGTCATCCGCAGGATGACAGAGGGGTGCCGTCTCCGGCTGAGGAACGTCCCTACAATTGAACACTGACCGCCGGTCACTGAATAACACAAGACAGCACCGCTGCATTCGGCGGTGCTTTTTTATATTCTTTACGTCTCAGACTTTGTTAAAAAAATAACAATATGCCTATAAACCACAAAAAACCCGACTTTTCTTTGGTGCATATGCAAATTGAATCCGTCCGCGGCATATGCTATACTTATCATATCGTCAGTGATGATGAGAATTTGCCGCGCTGTCGCGGACATCACCGCAGCACGGCTCTCATGATAGCAGCAGCTATAATAAGGAGGAATTCCTATGGATCAAGAAAAATATTTGGTAGACAGCGTAGAAGCGCTGGAGAAAAAAATCGGCGAAGTCCGAAAGGCGCAGGAGCGCTTCAGCACCTATACGCAGGAACAGGTTGACGCCATCTTCAAGGCGGCGGCGATCGCGGCGAACAAGGCGCGCCTGACGCTCGCCAAGGACGCGGTAGCCGAAACCGGCATGGGCGTCGTGGAGGACAAGGTTATCAAGAACAACTATGCCTCCGAGTATATCTATAACGCCTACAAGGATACCGTGACCTGCGGCGTGATCGAAGAGGATCATGCGGCGGGCTATGTACGCGTAGCGGAGCCGATCGGCGTTGTCGCGGCGGTCATCCCGACCACCAACCCGACATCGACCGCGATCTTCAAGTGCCTGATCTCGCTCAAAACCCGCAACGGCATCATCATCTCGCCGCATCCGCGCGCCAAGCGCAGCACCATCGACGCGGCGAAGATCGTGCTCGACGCCGCCGTCAAGGCAGGCGCCCCCGAGGACATCATCGCATGGATCGACGTGCCGAGCCTCGATATGACCAACACCCTGATGAAGGAAGCCGACATCATCCTCGCCACCGGCGGCCCCGGCATGGTCAAGGCGGCGTATTCCTCCGGTAAGCCCGCGCTCGGCGTCGGCGCCGGCAACACCCCGGCGATCATCGACGAAAGCGCCGACATCGTCATGGCGGTCAACTCGATCATCCACTCCAAGACCTTTGACAACGGCATGATCTGCGCCTCGGAGCAGAGCGTACACGTGCCGGCGTCCATTTACCAAGAGGTCAAGAAAGAGTTCAAATACCGCGGCTGTTACTTCTTAAAGCCCGACGAGCTCGACAAGGTGCGCAAGACCATCATCATCAACGGCTCCCTGAACGCGAAGATTGTCGGTCAGAGCGCCTACAACATCGCGAAGCTCTCCGGCGTCGATATCCCCAAAGAGAGCAAGGTACTCATCGGCGAGGTCAAGAGCGTCGATCTGAGCGAGGAATTCGCGCATGAAAAGCTCTCTCCCGTGCTGGCGATGTACAAATACAAAACGATCGAAGAGGCATTCGACAACGCCGAACAGCTCATTGCCGACGGCGGCTTCGGTCATACCTCCTCCATCTATATCAATGAGCTGACGCGCAAGGATGTGCTCGACGAATTCATGGAGCGCATGAAAACCTGCCGTATCGTCGTCAACACTCCGTCCTCGCACGGCGGCATCGGCGATATCTACAACTTCCGTCTGGCGCCCTCGCTCACGCTGGGCTGCGGCTCCTGGGGCGGCAACTCGATCTATGAGAATGTCGGCGTCAAGCACCTGTTGAATATCAAATCCGTAGCCAAGAGGAGGAACAATATGCTTTGGTTCAGAGCACCGGAAAAGGTTTATTTGAAACAAGGCTGCCTGAGCGTCGCGCTCGACGAGCTGGGCAGCGTCATGCATAAGAAAAAGGCGTTTATCGTCACCGACAGCTTCCTGTACGCGAACGGCTATACACAGCCGATCGAGAACAAACTCGACGAGATGGGCATCATGCACACCACCTTCAGCGAGGTAGCGCCCGATCCCACCCTCGCCTGTGCCAAGATGGGCGCCAAGATGATGGAGAGCTTCAAGCCCGACGTCATCATCGCCGTCGGCGGCGGCTCCCCGATGGACGCCGCCAAGATCATGTGGGTGCTGTATGAGCATCCGGAAGCGGACTTCGAGGATATGGCGATGCGCTTCATGGATATCCGCAAGCGCGTCTACACCTTCCCGCATATGGGCGATAAGGCATACTTCATCGCCATCCCCACCTCTTCCGGTACCGGCAGCGAGGTGACGCCCTTCGCGGTCATCACCGACGAGGTGAGCGGCATCAAGTATCCGCTGGCGGATTATGAGCTCATGCCCGATATGGCGATCGTGGACGCGGACATGATGATGAACGCGCCCAAGGGGCTGACCTCCGCCTCGGGTATCGACGCGGTCAGCCACGCGCTGGAAGCCTACGCCTCCATCATGGCGACCGACTATACCGACGGGTTGGCGATCCAGGCGCTGAAGGTGCTGTTCCGCTATCTGCCCAAGGCGTATGAGAGCGCCGTGACGGGCGTGCCGGATAAGGAAGCCAGAGAGAAGATGGCAAACGCCGCTACCATGGCAGGTATGGCGTTCGCGAACGCCTTCCTCGGCGTCATGCACAGCATGGCGCACAAGCTCGGCGCCTTCCACCACATCCCCCACGGCGTCGCAAACGCCCTGATGATGAACGAGGTGCTGCTGTTCAACAGCAAGGAAGCGCCCACGAAGATGGGCACCTTCTCCCAGTATGATCATCCGCATACCCTGAGAAGATATGCCGAGGTTGCCGAAGCGCTGGGCATAGACGGCAAGGATGACGAAGCCAAGCTCAAGGGCTTGCTCGACAAGATCACCGCGTTAAAGACAGAGATCGGCATCATGCCCACCATCCGCGATTATGTCCCGGATGAGGAGCAGTTCCTCTCCACCCTCGACGAAATGAGCGAGCAGGCGTTCGACGATCAGTGCACCGGCGCCAATCCGCGCTATCCGCTGATTTCGGAAATCAAGCAGATGTATCTGAACGCCTACTACGGCGAGCATAAAGATATTTAAGGTCGAATCAGGAGGCACATCATGAGCGAAATCAAGCACGAAATTTTAGCACAGCGTTCCAAAAAGGTCATCTATAAAGACGGCGATACCGTCTTAAAGGTATTCGACAGCGATTACAGCAAGGCGGATATCCTCAACGAGGCGCTGAATCAGGCGCGTATCGAAGAAACCGGGCTGAACGTCCCCAAGCTCCTCGAGGTCAGCATCATTGACGGCAAGTGGGCGATCCGCACCGAATATGTCCCCGGCAAAACCCTCGCGAAGCTGATGGAGGAGAATCCCGACAAGATCGACGAATACCTCGATCTCTTCGTCAGGATTCAGAAGGAGATCTTCAGCAAGCAAGCGCCCCTGCTGAATAAGATCAAGGATAAATTCAACCGCAAGATCAGCGCCAGCCGCTTTGACGCGACCACGCGCTATGAGCTGCATACCCGACTCGACAGCATGAAGGATCACAAGAAGATCTGCCACGGTGATTTCACCCCCTCGAACATCATCATCACCCCCGGCGGCGGCTACTTCATCCTTGACTGGTCGCATGTCACCCAGGGCAACGCCGCGGCAGACGCCGCGCGCACCTATATGCTGTTCTGCCTCAAGGGCATGGACGAGATCGCCGAGAAATACCTCGCGCTCTTCTGCAAAATGACCGATACCGCCAAGCAGTATGTCCAGCGCTGGATGCCCATCGTCGCCTGTACCCAGAGCGTCAAGGGCAAGGAGAGCGAGCAGGAATTCCTCGAGCGCTGGGTAAACGTCGTCGAATACGAATAAGGCACGCGTGCCTTTCTCCCGCCTTTTATAAACGTGATGTGTCACCGATAGGCGGATTCAAACGCCGCAGACTTGACACGCGCGTCTATCTCCGCGGAAGAACCGCTGTCAGATAAACCAATTGTTGAGGAGCAGTTTTTCTTCTGCTCCTCTTTTATCGCAATCGTTTCGGGAGGAGCAAGCCTCCTCCCCTACCACATTTCTGCTGAAAGGATCATCCATTATGTCCCCACTCTCCCCCGGTATTACCGGTGAAAAATCCGTCGCCGTCACCATCGAGAACACAGCGATCGCGATGGGAAGCGGCACGCTGAGGGTATTCGCTACCCCGGCGATGATCGCCCTGTGTGAGGGCTGCTGTGCCGAATCGGTCGAAGCGCTGCTGGACAGCGGCATGACCTCGGTCGGCACGAAGGTTGACATCGAACACCTCGCCGCTTCCCCCATGGGCGCGAGTATCCTTTGCAAAAGCAAGCTGGTTGCCGTTGACAACCGAAGGCTCGACTTCGAGGTAGAGGTCTATGACAACGTAGGACTCATCGGCAAGGGCAAGCACACGCGCTTCACCGTTGACGCGGACAGATTCGTCCAAAAGACCTACGCAAAG
>CADBUN010000094.1 GCA_902797825.1 uncultured Ruminococcus sp.
GCAAAAGGACGATGAAGCAGTCGGATATCTATAACGACGGCGTAGGACGCATGGATCGTGAAAAGGTGAAGGCGTTTATCGAAGCCCATGGCATGAGGGTGGAAAAGCTGCCCTTCTACTACGGCGACGAGGCGCTTTCGATGCTGCAGGCGCTCCCCGGGCATTGGAAGGAAAAGTACCTCGACCTTTTGCAGAACGCCTGCGTCTGGAAAGTGACGCTTGATCCTGATGATAGACAGAAGGCGTCTGTCAGCGGCGCCGAGAAGATCAAAAACCTCACCGTTGATTATCATACCACCGGCAGCGTGCTCGAGATGACCGTCAGCGGACGCATCGACACCATCAGCGCGCCGACGATACTGAAGGTGTTTGACGAATGCAGCGACGGAATCTCCTCCGTCAAGGTAAAAGCGCAGGAGCTGGAGTATATCTCCTCCGCGGGACTTCGCACCCTGATGATCATGGTCAAGAAGCTCGGACAGGGCAGCGTCACCGTAGAGGGCGCGTCGGATGATGTAAAGGAAATCTTCGCAACGACCGGCTTCGACGGAATCATCTCCCTGCTTTGATATCAGGATTAGTATTAACACAAAACATGAAAACTGCCGACAGAGCGGAACGATCGCTTTGTCGGCAGTTTTATTAAGGATTAGTATGAAATGCGCCCCGTGACAAGTGACCGGTGTCCGATTATGATAACGAATCGGCAATCCCCAAAATCGAATCAAATCCGGTCTGCTCCAATATTTCTTTCACGACCTGGTTGATGCCGGTCAACGTTACGCCGTCCGGACAGCCCTTTTTCATGATCAGCAGAACGCGCAGCCCTGCCGATGAAATATACTGCAACGCGCTGCAATCAATCACAACGGAAGAAAGCGCGTACGCCGCCGCGGCTCGCTCAAACAGCGCCAGCAGCTTCGGCGCCGTCAGCGTATCGACTCTTCCCTTTAAACGCAGGCTCAGGGTGTCGTTTGTGACAGAAGCCTGCATATCGAAGTTCTCGGCTTTCAGATCGGCGGTGTCAACCTGAGCGTCCGTATCCATCGCCGTGATCTTCCAGTAGGCGCATTTTTGCATATTCCGGCGGATCGCCTGCGCCTGCTCGGGCGTGAGCTGGTTCAGACTGTTGATCTCGGGCATATGCTCCGCGAGGATCATGCGCTCCGCCTTCAAGCCGTGATGCGCTAAGAACATCATCGCCTTTTTCATGTTCTGCGCAACGTCGCCCTGAGGGCTGACGTTCAGCGCGTTGCCGCCTACGTTGACGTCCGACTTATCCTCCGCCGTTGTCTTGCTCTTCATCATGATCTCCATGAAGCGGTTGCCGGCAATCGGCTGCATCGTCATGATATACTGCATCCCGGCTTCGGGATCGGCAGTCACCCAGCAGCCGCCGTGCTCCTTGAGGATCATGCGGATATTATCACACAGCGCGCCGACCTCGGAATCGGTGAAATACATCAGCAGCCCTTCGGTCGTGATACACAGCGGTCCCTCGGCGTCTTTCAACGCCGCCTTCAGGGATTCGCCGTTCGTGGCGTCCACACCGCAGAAATGTACCAAAGAGAGCTTGTCATCGTCGATGAGGGACAGGATCGCAGGCTCAGCCTCGCCGATCGCGGCAGGCAGATCTAAGCCGTAATACGCGATACCCCTTTGTGACATCTCCTTGGCGCGCGGCGTGTATCCGCAGGGCAGATCCACGATCGTTTTGCAGCCTGTCTCTTCCGCGATCGCGGCACAGGTGCGCCAGCGCGTTTCTACCAAAATCACGTTGGCTGTCATCTGCTCGTCAGAAACCGTTGTAGACGAGCTGTTCTGTGTTTCTTCAAAGGTCAGGTTCAGCTTTTCGGCGATCGCAGCGGCGTCTTGATTCCCTGCGGACGCCAGCTGAAAGACCGTCATTTTTGCGGTGTTGAATACCGGGTTGACTCGTTCCAATAAGCTTTGATCCATTTTTATCATCCTTTCGTCGGTGAGCGACTTTGCCGCATGGGTGAATCTTATCACAGCCTATAGAGGATGTCAACTGACATCGAATGTCTGTTATTTCGCTTACTTTGGATCGCAGGAGAAAAAACATCAACAGAATATGAATGCAACGAATAATACTAATCCTTGATAAAAAGATTTAATCAGATATTAGTGATATATTTCGGATAGCGCGACGGGCAACGCAGGCAGGCTGGCGCCTGTCAAGGTGCCCAACAAAGCTATACGAAATATAGCGCAATAGATGATAAAGGTTTTTATTAAGGATTAGTATCAATTCGCACGGGAATCTCGGGGATAAAAGAGCGCGCTTGAGTGTTTTTCTTGACAGGCAGGGAATATTGGAGTAAAATGGATTAGGTATTTTTTGCATATATATTTGTAAATCACTTCGGAATATGAAAAATACGGGGGGAAGAACAATGGACATTTTTGAAAAGTGCGATCGATTCACGCTTGCGGAC
>CADBUN010000095.1 GCA_902797825.1 uncultured Ruminococcus sp.
ACAGTATGCCTGCGTCACTCGCCTCGCTCTGCGAAATTTATCACTAATATCTGATTAAATCTTTTTATCAAGGATTAGTATAAGAATAGAGGCTGAGGTCTATCGGATGATACCCCTCGTCGTTGCCCTTGGCGGTGACCATATCGACGGTGTAGCGAGCTGCCTGACGGTGATCCTTGGTGGCTGTGATCGTCGCGAAGAACGAACCGTCGTCGCACATCGTTGACGTAAAGACAACACCCGTGCTGTCGCCGTGATTCGCTTCATAATACCGGCGCGCCATTTCTCTGAGCTCGCCTAGGGTATACCAGTGAAACGTCTCTGCGCTGTCGCCGGAGATATAATGCAGGTTGATGATATCGCCGTGCGCGTTGCTGACGGTTGCGGCGGAGCCGCTGTTGTCGATGACGCGCCAGCTTTCTTCGTTGCCCTCATATCCGACGGAGAGCTTATAGATTCCGGTGGTGTTGTCATAGTCGTAGCGCGAGGGCAAGCCGACGCCCATATCCGCGCTGACCAGCGAGAAGGAGCGCTCCTCTTCGTTGATGAAGAACAGCTTGTCGTCGCCGTTCTCGTATTTTGCCTGCCAAACGCCGTTCTTCAGCGCAGGGCGCCCGGGGCGATCATTTTCGTCGGCTGATCGCGGCGCGTTCGTGCGGTGTGCCGCCGAAACCGTAAAGCCCGTGATCGTCGCCGCGGCACAAAGCATGATGACCAGGATCATCATCAGGACTTTTTTGAATTCACTTTTCATAGGGTAGGCTCCTTTGTATCGGATTAACTTAAATTGCCCAAAGTATATCAGACAAACCGTGACAAAACCCTGACAAAAATCGGACAAAACCCTTGTTTTGATAAAAAATTGAAAAAATTTTTGAAAAAACCTTTTGTTTTTTTGCCGCGCCATATATAATGAAAAGCGAATAAGGATGTGAAATGATTGAAGATGTTGAAAAGCCGCGTGATGACCTTCGTCTCCCTCGGTATTATGCTGTTGATTATCACGGTGTTTTTTTTGCTTACCGTTGGTTCAATCCATATGGGCTCCGATGTGGACAAGCTCAGGGTGACCATCGAGGGCGTCTATTCTGTGGACGGCGGCGAGTGGAAGCCCACAGATCCCGAGAGGATGGTTCATGAGAACTTTCACGAGCTGACCGTCAGGGGCAGGCTGTCCCGGAAGGCGCCCGCCGACCAAAAGCTGGCGATCTCGGTCAATAACTCTTGGTTCAAGCTCAAGTCCGGCGATAAGGTGATTGACAGCAACTATCGCGCTGACGACGGCGTGCTTAAGGATACGCCCGGCTTTACGATCTCCTATATAGCGGGGGAGAAAATCACGGACGCCGACGATATGGAGCTGACGCTCACCTATCCGTATCAGCTGCTGAGCAGTAAAAACCTCGACGACTTTTTTGATATGTACTTCGGTGATGCTTCTACCCTCTATGAGCTGCTGTTCCAGCATAAGGGGCTTACCCTCCTGTTTTGTCTGCTGCTGTGCTTTTTCGGGTTGTTTTCGTTTCCGATCGCCGGTATCGTTCTGGGCAAGATCGAATGGCGCTATCTGGCATTCGCGCTGCTGTGTGTGCTTGCCGGGCTGTTTATCCTGCTGCAGTCGATATGCTCTTACCTGCCGCTGTGGATCGGCGATCCGGTGAAGTGCATGGCGCTTGTGACGATTGCGATGCACACCTGTATGCTCTCGACGCTGATTTATGTTAAGGTATGCCTGAATAAGCCGGTGAATAAGCTGATCGGCAACATCATTATCGTTGCGGCTGCACTGATGACCGGGACGGCGCTGGTGCTGCATCATACCGGCGTGTGTGATCTGTATGCCGGCAAACCCTTTATGCTGATTTTCATCGGCATCTGCGCGATCATTATGACCTCCTGCCTCTTTTCCGAGGTCAAGACCAGCCGGGAGGCGCTGATGACGCTGGCGTCGATGATCCCCCTGCTGGCAGGACTCCTGCTCGACGCGATCAACGAATTCTTCTTCTTTACCTCGATCCCGCTGTTTGAGGTCGGGATGAGCCTGTCGCTGCTTAACCAGATCGTAATATTGGTGATCGACCTGCACCGACAATATCTGGAAAGCATTCGCTATCAGCAGATGCAAAAGGAGCTTTACGAGGCGAAGGTCTCGCTGATGGTGTCGCAGATCCAGCCGCACTTTCTCTATAATTCGCTGACGTCCATCGCGATGATGTGCACCAAGGATCCGAAGCGCGCGCGTACCGCGACGATCAACTTTGCGGATTATCTGCGCGGCAACATGAATTCGCTTAAGCAAAAGGCGCCCGTTCCGTTTACACAGGAGCTCGAGCACCTGAAAAAATACCTGATGCTCGAGCAGATGCGCTTCGGCGATATGCTGAACATCAAATATGATATACAGGCGACGGATTTTGTCATCCCGCAGCTCTCGGTACAGCCGCTCGTCGAGAACGCCGTCAAGCACGGCGTGGGTATGAAGGAGGACGGCGGTACGGTCACGATCGCTACCCGTGAGGAAGCAGATTGCTTTAAGGTGATCATCTCCGACGACGGCGTGGGCTTCGATACCGCCAAGCCGATCGAGGACGACGGACGCTCTCACGTCGGGATGGAAAACGTCAGACAGCGCTTAAGAGAGCTGTGCGACGCCGATGTGATTATCGAAAGTGAAATCGGGAAGGGCACCGTCGCCACGATAAGATTACCGAAGAAGACAACGGATAAAGCGGAAAAGGTCGAATGAGGCGGAGATGCTCTGCCTTATCCCGACTATTGAGGAAACGGAAAGGCTTCCATCTCATCCGTCTCGCTTGGGACGGGACACCTCCCCTCGAAGGCTTTCGAAACGTGACAGAAAGGAAGAGTTTATGAGAATATTATGTGTAGACGACGAGCCGCTGGCTTTGGAAATGCTGGAGGAGGCGGTGCGGGAGGCGAAGCCCGACGCGGACGTCAAGGCGTTCCGCAAGCAGAGCGAGCTGCTTGACGAGGCTCAGCAGAACGGCTGTGATATCGCCTTCCTCGATATCCATATGCGCGGTATGAACGGCGTAGAGCTCGCCAAAAAGCTTAAGGAAGTCAACCCGAAGATGAACATCATCTTTGTCACTGGTTACGACGAGTATACCGGCGATGCCATGCGCCTGCGCGCCTCCGGCTATGTGATGAAGCCCGTCACCAAGGAGAAGCTCGAGGAGGAGCTCCGGGAGCTGCGCTTCCCGATCGAGCCCAAAAGCAACGCGCTCTTGAAGGTGCAGTGCTTCGGCAATTTTGACGTATTCACCCCCGACGGCACGCCCGTGCATTTTGAGCGCAGCAAGAGCAAAGAGGTTTTCGCTTATCTGGTGCACCGCCACGGCAGCTCCTGTACCGTCAAGGAGATCGCCGCCGCGCTGTTCGAGGACGAGCCCTACGATTCAAAGCAGCAGGCGTATCTGCAAAAAATCTTCTCCGCCATGATGAAGAGCCTCAAAAAGCTCGGCGCAGAGAAGGTCGTCAACAAGAGCTATAACAGTATGTCGGTGAATGTCAGCCTGATCGACTGCGATTATTATCGCTTCCTCGAGCTGGACGCCGGCGCGGTGAACGCGTACCAAAGCGAATATATGAGCCAATATTACTGGGCGGATTTTTATTTTGAAGATTACTCGTAAGACTGTTTTACCAGAAAATAAGATAAAGGATGATTCCCGATGAAATCGACGATTGTAATTGGACACAAGAACCCTGACACCGATTCGATCTGTTCCGCTGTCTGTTACGCTTATTTAAAGCATCGCATGACGGGCGAAGAATATGTGCCCTGCCGCGCCGGCGAGGTAAACGGCGAGACCAAGTATGTGCTGGATCGCTTCTGTGTTCCTGCGCCGCGCTATATCGAATCGCTGGAGCCGACCGTCGCGGATGTCCCGTTCCGCCGGATCGAGGGCATCGACGCGCCGATGTCGCTGAAACGGGCGTGGGAGCATATGCGCGACGCCAATATCCCGACCGTTCCGATCCTTACCAAGCGAAAAAAGATCAGGGGGATCCTGACGCTGGGCGATCAGGCGCGCTTTTACATGGAGGATCAGGATCCTGCCGCCTTGTCCAAGGCAAAAACGCCCTATTCCAATATTGCCGATACCCTGCGCGGCGAGATAGTTGTCGGTGACGCCGAGGCGGTGTTCTCCAAGGGAAAGGTCGTTGTCGCTGCCGCCAATCCCGACTTGATGGAGGAGTATATCGAAGCGAACGATATGGTCATCCTCGGCAACCGCAGCGAATCTCAGCTTTGTGCCATCGAGCTCAAGGCGAGCTGCCTGATCGTCTGTCTCGGCGCGAAGATTTCCAAATATATCATCGAAATCGCCGAGAAAGCCGGCTGTACCATCATCACCTCACCGCTCGATACCTATACCGCCGCCAAGCTGATCAACCAGAGCGTGCCGGTCGGGCATTTGATGTGCAAGAAGGATATTATCACCTTTAGCCTTGATGACGCGGTCGCCGACGTCAAGGCGACGGTGTCGAAGCTGCGCATCCGGTATTTCCCGGTTTTGGATGCGGACGGTCACTATGTCGGCATGATCTCTCAGCGAAATCTGCTGGATGTCGATAAGCAGAAGGTGATCTTAGTCGATCATAACGAAAAAGGCCAGGCGGTAGACGGTATCCGTTCCGCCGAGGTGCTGGAGGTCATCGACCACCACCGGATCGACTCGGTCGAGACAACCAGCCCGATCTACTTCCGCAACCAGCCGCTGGGCTGTACCGCGACGATCATCACGCTGATGTATCATGAGAACAAGATCGAGATCGAGCCCTCGATCGCCGGACTGCTGTGCTCGGCGATCCTGTCGGATACCCTGATGTTCCGCTCGCCCACCTGTACGCCCGTAGACGAGAATACCGCGCGTGAGCTGGCAGAAATCGCCGGGATCAACGTCGAGGAGCACGCGCGCGCCATGTTCAACGCCGGCTCCAAGCTCGGCAGGAAAACACCCGACGAAATCTTCCATATCGACTGTAAGGCGTTTAAAGCCGAGCCGTATAAGATCACGGTATCGCAGGTGACGAGCGTCAGCCGCCGCGAGCTGGAGCGCGTCAAGGAAAAGATGCTGCCGTATATGGAGAGCCTGCTGCCGAACTCCGGCAACGATATGCTGTTCTTGATGCTGACGAATATCATCGACCAGAGTACCGACCTGCTCTTTGTCGGGCAGGGGACAAAGGGGATCGTTGAATCCGCCTTTGCGCAGGAGGCGCAGGAGGCGAACTGCATCATCCTGCAGGGCGTCGTCAGCCGCAAAAAGCAGGTGCTCGCGCCCTTGATGACCGCGATCGAAGCGAACACGTGAGTGATTAGTGGTAAGCTGCCGGCAGCCGGTCGCCGGTAGGGACGATCCATGATCGTCCGCATGACGAAACGCTTCCGTTTTATCATGCGCTTTCGATCACGGCAAGCTTAGTTTGAAGCATCATACAAAAGGGGACTGCGTCTTGCAGTCCCCTTCGGCGTCTTATACTAATCCTTGGTAAAGGTTTTTATTAAGGATTAGTATTTTATGGTGGTTACAGCTCCACGTTAAACAGATTCCTCATGTGGTTGATCAGATCATCCGAGGTGGCGTTGATCAGCGAAGCTTCGTTGATGCTGCTCATTCGTTTGAGCTCGTTTGTCGCTTTCGATTCATTTTCCAGATTATATCCGATGGTATAGACCGGAACCTTTAAGCCGCCGATGATCGGCGCGACGCGATCGAGGCTGTAGCCGCGGTTCTGTTCACCGTCCGACAGGACGAAGAGCATCATCTTGGCGTTGGGAATCTCTTCCTTCTTGTCCAGCATCAGCTTCAACGCGACCAGCACCGCGTTATAGGTGGCGGTGCTGCCCTCGATATCCAAATTCTTGACCGCGCCCGAGAAATACGCGCGCTGTTCGTTGTCGAATTTTTCGATCGGCAGGTTGATGTGCACGTTGTCGGCGTAGGAGACCAGCCCGATGTAATGATCGGAGCTGATATACGACGAGGTCGCAAGCAGCGACTCCTTGAGCGATTTCAGCGGAGAGCCTGCCATGCTGCCGGAGATATCGGCGACAAATACGGCGATGATCGGCTGACCGCCGTCCTTGTTCTGTTTCCAGATGCGCTGGGCGGAGAGATAGCCCGCGCCGTCCAGACCGCTTGGCTGGCTGACGTAATCGTTATGCAGGTTAAAGCCTTTTTTATCGGCGAGCTTCTGATTCTCGTCGTTCAGGCAGTATTCGGTAAAGAGCCTGACCGCCTCCTGCTTCTCTGACGCGACATAGTCGAAGGTGTAGACGGGGTGATCGTGACGGATGCCGGCAGGCGTATAGACATAGCCGTTGAGCTCGGGCGTGTTGGTAAATGCCTGTTCCTCCATGACCATTGCCTTGATGATGCCCTTGGAAGCCTGTTCACGCAGTACGCCGGTGGTGTAGGCGACGGGGGGAGAGCTCTTTTGATAGTCCAGCAGCTTTTGCTGGGCGCCGTCGGACAGAGGATTCTCGTTATCAAAGGCATACAGCATCGCGGTCAGGATGTTCAGTCCGGTGGACGAGGTGTAGGGATTGGTATAGGCGAAGGTGAGGTCTCCGCTGATCGACGCGTTCAGCACGTTGCTCAGCGTGACATCCTTATATTTTTCTACAAAAGAATTATAAGTGCCCTTTTCCATCAGGATACCGGCGGTGTTGCCGGCGATCCGATCGGTGACCTCGATCGTCTTGACGCCCTTTGCCGCGAGCATCTGTCCCCACGCGTCAGAGCTGGGAACATAGGCGTCGGGACGATAATCGCCGTCTGTCATATAGGTGAGTACTTCGCCGGAGGTAATCTTGCGGATGCTGACGGTGACGGACTTGCCGCCGATCTCCGCGCCGCTTTTATTAAAGCTTTCGGCGACGAGGTTCATCCAGTCATCGGGCGCCGCGCTGCTCATCTCGGTCGCTGTGGCGATCTCGATGTTGATTGAGCCGTTGCCGGTGACCGTGAGGGGGAAGGTGTCGATATCCGCCAGGGTAACCGAAGCGGAATCCTCGTTATAGATGTCCAGCTGCGGTTTGACGTTATCGGTAGCGATTTCTTTGTTAAAGGCGTTCAGCTCGGTGATCGCTTCGTCATAGGAGTACACCTTTTCGGTGCCTTCCTGATATTTGGTGCAGCCGGTGATGATACAGGCTGCCGTGATGGCTGCGATAATCAGCGCGAGGATTCGTTTCATTCTATGCATGATGTCCCTCCATTGATTGTTTCATGATTTTCAGCCAGGCGTCCAGCTCGCTTCTGTCGCGAACGCCGTTACGGTTATAGTTGTTGATATAAGCGACCGAATATTTCAGGAGCGTCGATACGGCGGAGAGCTCCTCCTCGTTATCCGACAGGGAGCTTTCGATGATATCCATATCCAGCTCGTCGGTGGAGCCGTCGGTATCCTCGATCAGGATACAGCAGTTGATGATATTGCGGAAGTTCTGACACATCCGCCTCTCGCTTTGATCAATTACCTCGATCGTGTCCTCGAGATAAATCGCTTCGTTCGCGTCGAGCAGGCTTTTATGCCGCTCCTGATAGGTGTCGATGCGGTCCATCTGCACGAGGCACCGATCGACGATACCGCCGAGCGAGGGGTTGTTCCGCTTGAGCTGCTCCAGCCGGATGCGCGTTTTCTCCGGGTTGAGGCTGTCTTTGGCGTATTCGGTCATATTTTTGGTATCCGTCCGACGCGTGGATTCAAGCATACGGTCGGTGTTCTGCTGTTTGATCTTATCGGCAAGCGCCGGGATGGTGCCGCCGATGACGGCGACCGCACCGACGCCCAGCGCGACATAGGACGCGATCTGCAGCGCGGAGACGGTACGGATACCGAGTGAAACGATCAGGGCGGAGGAGGTCAGTAACCCGGCGCCGACGCCGATGAGACCGATCGCCGCCAGCAGATATCCGAGGATTCTCAGCGCTCTGTATTTTCTCATCAATATTACCCCTTTTGAGTAGCCGGTGACAACCGATCGAGAGCGGCCGGTCGTCACCGGTGAAAATTACGTGATGAGGATCGGACGGTTACTGAGCGGACGGCTGGCCTGCCTTAGAGGACAGGATGCCCTGTACCAGCTCTCGCTCCGAGTTGGCGATGACGTTAACCGCTTCCTTGCGATCCTGTGCGCCTTTTTCAGCGATCGCGATGTAATCCAGCACGGCATCGACGATCTCTTTGTTGACATAATCAATCGTATCGGTGTCGATGATGCTCCTCTGGGCGGCGGTGGCGGATTCGACAACACCGATATGGAACTGTGCCGCCTGTTCACGCAGCATCCGGTTGGTCAGATCGTCTACCGCCTGTGAAGCGCGCGCTGCCTGCAGATTGTTGTTGATAGCGATCGACATGGCGATCTTCTTCTTCCACAGCGGCATGGTGTTGACGATGCTGCTCTGCAGCTTCATCTGCATATCCTCGTCGTTGTGCTGGATCATCTTGATCTGCGGCGCCGATTGCAGGCAGGTGGTGCGGGTAAGGCGCAGGTTATGCACCTGCTTTTCGAACTGATCACAGCTCTTGGAGAAGTTGTCCGCGATCAGCGCGTCCTCGGGCAGACCGGTTTCCTGCGCTTTTTGATACAGGGCGGGCAGCTCTTCGTTGCGCGCCTTATCCAGCGCCAGCTCGGCAGCCTTGATGTACATGGTCAGTGCCTTGAAGGTCTGCCAGTTTTCATCATACAGCTCTTCGAGCATGGCGATATCCTTCTGCAGTCCCAGCTTATAGCCCTCGAGCTGCTTTTCGATCCGTTCCAGCGTCTTTTCCGCGTTTTCGTTGCGCGTTCTGATGCTTGTCGCGGAGGTTTTGATCTTCTTGAAGAAGTTGGAGAGGAAGCCGCTGTGATCGTTGCCGCCCTCCATACCGTCCATCGCGACGACCATCTCGACCAGCAGATCGCTGACCTCGCCGGTGTTCTTGGTCTTGACGTCCTGGAGCGTTTTGCTGGCGATCGCCGCAGACTGCTTCTGGACGGTCGCGCCGTAGTTGACGACGATATCGGGTTGGTGTAAATCTATTTTCTCAGCGAATTCCTTGATCTGTGCCTGTTCCTCTTCGCTCAGGTTCTCTACCTGGGCGAGCACCTCTTGGGTGGAAACGGCTATTTCATCGGAGGAGGGGGTAGGAGTCTCCGGCTCCTGAGCGCCATCGAGAACTAATTTGATTTCTGACATATCGGACTTCCTTTCAGATGGATTGCTACCGGCTTTGACAAAGCTGTTTTCACCGGTAGATGAGGGTGCAATTCCTTTAAACTTCATTATACCAAAACACCTTTTATCATGTCAAGATGATTGACACCTTTTCTTTAACGTGGTAAAATAATAAAGCAATCTTACTGTCGTATGTCTTGAGCAGACAACGCTTCATCCGGCGCGAAGCCGGCTTTCCGGCGCGGACGCCGATCAAGACTGCGATCGTATCACATTTGGAGGTATAGTTATGAGTATTCGTATCGGAATTTTAGGCTACGGTAACCTCGGCAGAGGCGTTGAGGCTGCCGTTAAGATGAATCCGGACACCGAGCTTATTGCGGTCTACACCCGCCGCTCGCCCGAAAGCCTGAAGATCAACACCCCCGGCGTGCCCGTTCGCGCGGCATCCGCGCTGGATCAGGGCAAGGAGCCCATCGACGTTTTGGTGATCTGCGGCGGTTCGGCAACCGATTTGCCCGAGATGACGCCGAAGTACGCCGCGCTGTATAACGTGGTCGATAGCTTCGATACCCACGCGCGGATTCCCTCGCATTTTGCGAACGTAGACGCTGCCGCGAAAAACGCCGGTAAGATCGGCGTGATCTCTGCCGGCTGGGATCCGGGGATGTTCTCGCTCAACCGCGTCTATGCAGACGCGATCCTGCCCTGCGGTCAGGCATACACCTTCTGGGGCAAGGGCGTCAGCCAGGGACATTCCGACGCGGTGCGCCGTATCGAGGGCGTCAGGGACGCGCGCCAGTATACGATCCCGGTGGAGCAGGCGCTCGACGCGGTACGCAGCGGCAAGAATCCCACCCTGACCACCCGTGAAAAGCATACCCGCGAATGCTTTGTCGTTGCCGAGGAGGGCGCGGACAAGGCGGCGATCGAGAACGCGATCAAGACGATGCCCAACTACTTTGACGAGTACGACACCACCGTTCATTTTATCACCGAGGAAGAGATGAAGCGCGACCACAGCGGCTTGCCCCACGGCGGCTCCGTGATCTACAGCGGCACCACCTCCGAGGGTACCGGTCACGTGATCGAATACAGCTTAAAGCTCGATTCCAACCCCGAGTTCACCGGTTCTGTTCTGCTCGCCTGTGCCCGTGCGGCCTATCGTATGAACACCGAGGGCATGAGCGGCGCCAAAACCGTTTTCGATATCGCGCCGGCGTATCTTTCCGCTCACAGCGGCGAAGAGCTCCGCGCCCACTTCCTGTAATGCTTCTTACAAATTAACCAAGAGGCATGCAATAGCCGGTCGATGGTCGAAAGCAGCGTTTCGCTTGCCTGCGATCTCCGTCAACCGAAAATACATTTCACCGTAGAAAATCCCCCCGACAGCATAAAAAGCGCTGTCAGGGGGATCGTTTTTTATAATTGCTGTGTTTTCAAATCAGTAGGAAGCTTCCTTCTCGCAAATGACGAGATAGCGGTCGAAGTTCTCGGGATCGCCGGCATAGATGCAGGTGATCAGGGTGAGGAGCTGTCTGCCCTCCCGGATATAAATATCGCTCGTCTCATCCGGCGCGACAACCTTATAGTCGATCACCTTATAGCGGATCGTTTCCCAGTAGTTGTCGATGGTCACGGTGTCGCCGATTTCCAGCTTGCGGATATTGTCAAAGAAGATTCTGCCGATATAGTCGGTATGACCGGCGAGGGCAGCGTTGGTGTTATTCTGATCCACCGGCAGGGAGGTGCCGGCGAGGTGCGCCGCGCCGCAGCTCATCATCGCGTCATTCGCGCCGAGATACACCGGCAGATAAAGGTCGATGGCAGGCGCGCTGAGATAGCAGTAGAAGTTTGAGAGCCCGTACCGGCTCATATCCAGCGCCGCCGAGGCATAGTCGGTGGTATCCACGGTGCCTTGGTTATTGATCAGGCTTTCGTTATACGCGAGGCTGTCGCGGTGCAGGGCGTCGAGGTCATATTCGAACACGATCGGAGAACCTGACGCGCGGTTCCCGTTATCGTCCAGCACATAGCCCTCGCTGTCTACCTCGCCCTTCGCGAGCGCGTCCTGAAAGCGCTTGGAGGTTACCTGTTTGATCACCGGATCGGGTGTATCGGTCTCTTCGTCCTTAGGGATGATATGCTGGCGCGTTTGGTTGAAGGTTTCGATCGTCTCGTTGGCGCGCTGTTGACCGAAAAAATTCGATACGGTAGGGAAGAGCAGGAAGCCCAGCCCGACAACCAGCGCCAGCGTCGCGATCGTCACCGTGATCTTCTGCCACAGCTTCCATTTTTGCTTTTTCTCCTTACGCATGGTGATCACCGTCCTTCACCGGAGAATGATTCTTTTTCTTTCTTTGAATGCGAAGCAAGAGAAAGACGACCGTACCCACAAACAGCAGAAACGCCGCGATTACGACGCCTGCCGCGACAAACGGGATCTTGTAGCCGAGGAAGAACAGGTAGTTGTCGCCGGTCGAGACGTTGGTGATCGTTTCGGGATCCTTATCCGGCATCCGTGTGCCGCGCACCAGCAGGCGGTGCGAGTTGATGGAGTAGGGGGTACAGGTCAGCAGGGTGACCAGATCCCGATCCTTTTCGACATACAGATCGCTGGTATCGTCCGGCAGGACGACCTTGATCTGATCTACCTGATAGGTCAGGATGCGGTTGAGCACATGGATATAGAATTCGTCGCCCTCTTTGAGATCGGTCAGATAATCAAAGAAGGTCTCGGTGGGATATGCCGTGTGCGCCGAGATAACGCTGTGGGTGTTTTTGCCGCCGATGGGGAAGGCGGTGTTCTCCAGATGTCCCGCGCCGCGCGAGAGCACCTCGGTGGAGGTGCCGTGATAGATCGGCAGATAGACGTCGATCTTTGGGATGTCGATGAAGCCGATCAGCCCGTTCTCGCTGACGTTGAAGGTTTCTTCATAATGCTGGGTGACGGCGGCATAGGCTGCCTCGTCGAACGGGTCCGTCAGGACGATGGTGCTCAAAAGCCCTTTGTTATAGGCCTCCGCTTCTGCAAACAGCGCGTTGACCTCGTCATCGTCCATTCTTTCTGCCTTTTCATATTCGACCTTCGCCTCGTTGCGGATGCCGATGTTGTTGATAACCGAGCTGATCAGCGGATAACACAGGATGCCCAAGCCGATCAAAAAAATCAGTACGATAATAATTATCGGAAGAAAACGTTTCATATACAGTTCCTTTGCGATTGATATGCCTATTATACAACAATCTGCCGTGAAAATCAACTGAACGGGTGGGGCGTTTTATTCAAAATCGTCATTGTGAGGGGCGCAATGGTTAAGGTTGAGATTGCCACGTCGGAACCCGAGTTCCTCCTCGCAATGACAATTTGAAATGCGCCCCGTGGCAACCTCAACCGAGTCAACGCTGATTCATGACAATGTCACTGACGCGCTTGTCCTCGCGGTTCACATAAAATCAAAAGGGAGCCCGTGCGGACTCCCTTCGGAAAAGATACGATTAATTTAATTATTTTGCGGAGCTTCTCTTCTTCATTACGATGATGAACAGAGCAGCTGCGAGCAGAACGAGGCTGCCGCCCGCGATGGTGAAGACCATGGTGCCGTTGCCGCCGGTGCTGGGCAGCTTAGCAGGAGTATCCTGAACGGTTACGATAACGGGGTTAGTGCCGTTGTTGTTGGAGGGACCTACGGTAATCTGCTGGGGCTTGCTGTTGAGGTTGTAGCCTGCAGGAGCCTTAGTCTCTTTTACGACATAGGTGCCGGCAGCCAGTCTCGTTTTGAAGGTAGCGATACCGTTCTCGTCGGTCTTGACATCTGCTTCGATGACGGTAGTACCGTCAGCCTTGTACAGGGTGAACTCAGCGTCCTGGGTGGTGATGGGAGCCTTGGTGTTAGCGTCAACCTTCTTTGCAGCGATCTGATAGGTCTTGAGGATAACAGTCTCACCGGGTACGACATAGAAGCCGGAACCGTTTTGGTAAATCATGTCGTCATCGTTGGGGATCTCGGTGTTGATCTTGGCGCTGGAAGCCAGCTTTGTGTTAAAGACAACAACAACCTGATAATCATCGCCGTAGAAAGTATTCAGATCGAGCTCTTCCTTGTTGATCGAAACGCCGAAGGTGTTGCCGGTGGTAGAGGAGCCGTCAACGGTAGTTGCAGCAGCGCGGTTAATCTCAGAAGCAGTCGTGGTGGGGGTGTAACCGAGCTTTTCCTTAACGGTAGTGCCGTCCTTCGTCTTCAGAGAAACGGAGGTAACGTTGTGAACATCGGTGTCCAGACCTTCGCCCATTTTATCGGTGATGACGAATTTTTCCAGCTTGTTGTCCTTGGTGCCGACGACGTCAGCCTTCAGGATGTAGGTGATGGTGTCATCGGAGCCGAAGGTCTGCTCGGAATCTACCTCAGTGCCGTTGATCAGGAAGTCCTTGTAAACCTTGGGCTGACCTTCATCGATCTTGTCGTCGAGAGGAACATTGACGGTCTTGGTGCCGTTCTTCTGAGGGAATACAACGATGGACTGCTTGGTGATACCCTTGGAAGTACCGGCTTCCTGGGTACACTTGATGAAGTAGATACCGTCATTTACATTGATGCTGCCGTGATCGACGTCAACAGAGGTGGTGAAGAATTTACCGGTGGTAGCCAGGGTAGCGTCCTTGCAGGCGTTAGCTAAATCAGCCATCTGAGCCTCGGTAACAGCGTTGTTGATCTGATCCTGAGTGATACCGGAAACGCCGGTAGCGATCGGATAAGCGCCGGTGGTAGCATTATAATCTGCTACTTTAAAGACGGTAAAGGTGTAACCGGGCTTTGCACAGGTCCAGTTAATGGTGTTTTCCTCAGCAGCGAATGCCGAAGGGATCATCATAGCGATCAGTAAAACCGCTACTGCGACAGCGAAAATTCTTTTCACAGTTTTCATGTTTTTAAAATCTCCTTTTTTCATAATGATACTTGTCAGTATGACAGGTTTATAATTTGCGATTGTCATAAAGACAACCAATTATTTCATAACATGCTTCGGGGCTTTACGCTTCGCCGCTTTCTTGGTATACAGCAGATAGCCGCCCAGCGCCAGAATCGAGAGCGCCGCAAGTCCCATACCGAGGATCTTGAACAGCGTCATGCCGCTGCCTGCGGTAGAGGGGTTCTTGAGCTGGTTGTTGACGAAGCTGAACGTAAAGTCATATTGCGAGTTGATCGGGAACGAGAATACGTTGTTCGCATTGATCGTCCCGTTCGGGGCGCCGATCGTCTTGTTGATGGAGTAACCTGCAGTACCGGTAGAAGCAAGCTCCAGCAGGATATACTTCTTATAGCCGGTGAATTCCGCCCTGTTGACGGTGAGATGGTTTATGCCGCTGACCTTTGTTGCCTTGACGAAGTTGTCCTTGTAAATCGGCAGGTTGTTGATCGTCGCGACGCCATCCTGTCCGGTTACGCCGCTTCCGGCCTTTTGGATACCGTTGGCGTTGATGTAGGTGATCATCGAATCGTATTTCTGCGCGCCGGACTGGCGACCGTCGATGATCAGCTGCATATCTTCGTCAACCTCATAGACCGCGAATTCAACGTCTTTGACCTTCTCGCCCTTCTGGTTCTCCTTTTCGATACGGAGGTTACCTTTCTCCAGGTTGTTGAAGATTATGAGCGAGGGCTCTTCCTTTGCGGGATCAAAATCAGCCGAGGTGATGGGGTTCCCTGTGGGCGTATACGCGTAGTATACAGGGTATCCGACAACCAGCTTGTTGCTCTGCTTGGTTACCGTGAATTCAACCAGGTAATGGGTTTTAGTACCGGTGAAATCAGTATCGAAGGTGGTGTCGGGCGTAGTGAGATAGCTGGTGTCCTCATAAACGTGATAACGGTAGATGCCCTCTTTATCAAAGGTCAGATCGCTGAATCTGAATACGCTGTTTTCGTCAACCGAGGTGGTTTCATCGTGGATACCGCTGGTGTCGATGATGTTGGCAGGATCACCGGCGGAACGAGCTACGCCCTCCTCGATGAACTTGAACATATCGCCGGTATAGTTGGTATTATCCAACAGCTTGAAGCCGTTGATGAAGCCCTTTACCGAGTCAGGCGTGATCGGCGTATTGACGACGGTTATCGCGCTTGTGCTGCCGTTCGGAACGGTGACAGCGTTCCTGCCGCCTTGATATGAGGCCTGATAAAGCGCTTTCTGCGCGTTTGTCAGCTGCTCAGTCACCCTGACAACAGCGTTAGTAGGCAGATTGCGGAAGGTAAGCGTTCTGCCTGCCTTGAGCAGCGCGCTTGATGACAGCATACCGCTTGCGCTCGTCTCGAAGGTCCTTCCGCTGATATCGGATGCCGAATAGGTCAGCGGATAGGCGACAAACGGACCGCTTGTGCCGTTAAGGCTAACCTCGACCTTCGCGTTGAATTGTTGCGATTTGTCAGCGGTTGACGCTCCCGGGATGCTCTTTGTCACGGAAACGTGACCGACATTCGGGGTGTTGACGAATTTATAATCGAGCTGCGCATAGTCGTTCGGATCTCCCGAAGGATTCTTCAGCTGCAGCTTGGTCGTTTGCAGGCCGGTCTGGTTTGTCAGATTTCGGCTGCTGTCCTTGGGATCCGTCACGCTCCACTTGGTGGTGTAGCTCAGCTTGTTGCTTCCGCCTGTCGGGATGTTCTCCACGATTTGTACATAATTATTTGTGGTATACTGTGACAGGAACGAAGCCATCTCGCTGTCTTTCAGATTAAAGAGGCCGGTGCTTCCTGTCTTTCTGTTACCGTAGTAATTATGCATATACTCGGTATTCTTCAGCTGTGTGTAGACGCCGGAGGCGCTTTGTGACTGAAGGGCAGTAAAACCAAAGGTGTCGAGCGACGCAACCGCATTCGCCAGATCGTAGTTGCTGGACGTATGGTTGATGTTCGCCGTGTTGACTTCCTTTTCAACGTTAACCTGGTTACCTGCCGGATACATGGAGAAGGTCATCTCACAGTTACTCTCGATCAAGCCGCGCTCCATGTAGAACACCGTCATGGTATAGGTCTTGTTGTAGTCGAAGTCCAGACCGATATCGTTCAGGAAGCTCTTTTCTACCGCGCGGTCGGTGGTATTGTTGCCCTGGTAAACATGATCAACCTTGCTGGTCAGCTTATTGAAGTCTACGCTGCCGCTGCTCTGCTTATGGTTACCGCCCATATCGAGGACGAGGTAGGATGCGCCCGTTTCGTCATCGGTGATGTACATCCACATATCGTCGTCTCCGGAGAAGTCGAACTTAATCGGATTCGCGCCGGTGTTCACGCCGGTAGATTCGTTCGGCTTGGGAACACGGAACTTAACCTCCATCTTTACGCCGAAGCCATAGTCAAGGTTATCGTTCGTGTTGTACTTGGTACCCTTATTCACGGACGAGCCGTTGTTAAAGGGGAAGATACCGTAGCCGGAGCTTTCATTGTGCATGAAGTGCTCGATACCGTCCTTGACCTTGAAGTCATAGCTTCCGTAATGGACGCTGGTCGGTCTTGTGCTGTTGCCGTCCTGTGCCCAGGTGAAGTAGACGTTATCCTGACCGTCGGTCGAATTAAACTGGTAGGTCTTGTAAGCGCCGTTGTCCGTCACACGGAAGGGGAAGGCGCTTTCTACAACGTTCACGTAGTCGCCGAGAGCCGCCTTGTTGAAGTAAGGCGCTTCGGTGTTGCTGCCTGCCATCAAGAGCTCGCCGTTAGAGCCCAGATGGGTGTTCATCAACCCTTGGTAGCTCTGGTTATAGTTCTGCAAACCTGTGCCGCCGACTGTTCCGCTGCTGTAATTGTCTTTGTTAGAGTTATTAACAGCATACTTGAAGTTCGTCAGCCCGCTGATCGCTGTGTTATAACCATTATTGGTACCATAATGGTGACCGCTGGTGTCATACGCGCCTTGGGTGTAACAGAAGTTACCGAAGTACAGCGGATATGCGGATTTGCCGCTGTAGTAGTTGCTGATGACGCCGTTGATGCCAAAGAACGGATACCACTCATCGTTTGACCAGTTGTGACCGGTACCGGCTTTGATCGGCTTGAGCCAGTTGGTATGACCGTGTTCCCAGTCGGAAATGTAGTCATAGTAGGTCGCCTTCGCCCAGAAGATGCCGTCGCCGTCGGTGTTACCCGGCGCTACGGGCGTCTGCGTGGTAAAGGTCTTACCGATGTTCTTGCTGCCCGACTCAACCGGTACGGTGTTGGCGACGACGCTGATATGGTTTTCCTGACCGCTTTGGTAGATATAAACGGTATAGGAGGTGGGGTTCTCGGGCGAGTTGGAAAACTTGATATTGTTTCCGCCGCCCCAGTTCAGCTTCTTATCGCTGCCCATCGCCATCGAGGTTGCGCCGTCCAAGCCGTTCCAGATCCTGTTGCCGTTTTCAACGGCAATCGCCTTAAAGCCGTTGGCTGCGTTAGGCGGGATATTGACATTGCCGCCCATATTGAGCTTGTAGGTCTCATCGTTGATGTTCCAACCGTTAAAGTCTCCGACCAGATACCAATATGATATCGCCGCGTGAGAGGTCAGCATCGTGGACGTCAGCATGACAACCATGGTAGACAAAACAATCAGCATTGCCAAAATCACAGACAGTGAACGCTTGCCAAAACCGCGAATGCGGTTTTGCTTTTTTGTCATTAATCGTATCTCCTTTCTTTAAAAATATAAATACTTAACACTACATATAAACGTAGTTGAAGCATTCGAATATATACTAACATAGTTTTATTGCGTTTTCAAGAGATTTGTTATAATTTACAGGCTGGTTAAATGGTATATATACTTATATATAATATTATAAACTCGATGAAATAACGCCTTACTAACCGCTTCTCGTCATATCGGTCTCGTAATGCTGACAGGAAAAAATCCAGATTTCATGCGGCTTTTTGAGACTTTCGCCGTATGGCTGTTCGTCTGCGGCAGCTCCTCAAAATAGCCTTTGTACAAATTTAGCACAAAATGCAGAATACTTTTGTGCACCTTTAACAAAACGTGTAAAAACCTGACATATTTGATAAGATTATTGCAAAAGTGTAATCGCCCACGGTACGGTTTTGACCTTTTTTAGTAAAAAGTTCTATTGACATCTATGATCCGAGTGATTATAATGAAATTCATGAAAGTGTAGCCGTGGGGCTTTGCGCTCTTTTTCACAGCATATCAGAGCGGAAAGGCTGACGGCACGCGTTCAGCTTGATTTCATTTCTCACCCTTGATGGGGAAGGATTTGGAATATCAGGTTGCCGAAAGGCGCTGTACAAGCCTTCGGCATTAACCTATGTACCCCGGATAGAGGTGTCTATCCCCGGAACGACGGATCGCGGGATTTTGTGGTTCCCGGATGAAAATCATCCCGCAAAATGTGAAAGGAGCTTGGTCATGAACAAGCGAATCTTATCTATCTTGCTTTGTTTACTGGTGGTAGCATCCGTGCTGGTATTGGCCGTACCGGCAAGCGCTCAGACTGCTGATCTGACGATGACTGTTACCGCCGATAAAACAGAAGCAAAACCGGGTGACACGATTACTTATACTGTCACCTTCAGCGCAGTCGAAAAGCTGAATTACTTTGAGGCTACGCTCGTCATTCCCGAGGGCTTGACCTTTGTGAATGGCTCCGGTGCCGAAGTACCCGGCGCATCCGCTGCGATGGGCTTCAACCCGATCGCCGTTGTTGACACCCTTGTGATGAACGGCTACGCGAAGACAACAGACTATGTTGGCACCAGCCCGATTGATGTTGCCACCTTCCAGTGTACGGTTGACGAGAATGCGTCAGGTTCTCTGAAAGTCGGTCTTGACAACATTACCGCAGGCGTCGGCGCTCCGACCTTTGACGAGCTGGAAGTCGGCACTGTCCTGAACGACGAAGTAAAGGTTGACGCTCCGACAGAGGCTCCCACCGAGGCTCCCACTGCCGCGCCCACCGAGGCTCCCACCGAGGCTCCCACCGAGGCTGCGACTGAGGCTTCCACCGAGGCTGCGACTGAGGCTCCCACCGAGGCTCATGTATGCGCAAACCTGGAGTTTGTTGCAGAAGTACCTGCTACTCCCGAGAAGGACGGCGTAGCGGCTCACTATGTATGCCCCACCTGCGGCAAGCTGTATGCAGACAAATCCGGAACGGTGGAGGTAACCGCTGAGGATCTCGTCATCAAGTATGTCGAGCCTACCGCAGCGCCTACCGAGGAACCCACCGAGGCTCCTGTAGTTGATCCTACCGAAGCGCCCACTGAGGCTCCGGTTCCTACCGAGGCTCCCACTGAGGCTCCGACTCCTACTGAGGCGCCCACTGAGGCTCCGGCTCCCACCGAGGCTCCCACTACCGCTCCCGTAGTTGATCCTACCGAAGCGCCTGAGCCCGTTGTCACCACTCTGGTTGACGCGGATACCGGCATCATCGTAACTGCTGATAACGGCGTCATCGAGAGCGGCGCAGAGCTGAAAGTTCTCAGACTCGTGATGACAGCGGATGAGTATGAAGCAACCGGCAAGCCGATCGCTAAGTATGACGTTACCCTGATTAAGGACGGCGAACCTGTTCAGCCTGCAGGCGACGTTACCGTCAAGATCCCCTGTGACGATGCTAACGGCAAGGTTTACAGAGGCGAAGAGGATGGTACTTATACCGATATGAAGGCTGTTTATGAGGAAGGCTATCTGGTATTCCAGACCAATCATTTCAGCATCTATTATCTGTCTGCTGCTTCCGAAGAGCCCACCACCGCGCCTACCGATGCGCCCACGTCCGACGAAACTGTCGCTCCGACTCAGGCCGGCACCACCGCTCCCACGAATCCTGCTACGAACGATTCCGCTACCAAGGATTCCTCCACCAAGGATTCTTCTACCAAGGATTCTTCCACCCCCAAGACGAATGATAACACCCATATGTATTTATGGATCCTGATCATGATCGCTTCTCTGGCGGGTGCAGGCGCTGTACTGTATACAGCAAAGCGTAAAGGATTATTTACAAAATAATTTTTCGCAACCCTAAACAAACGGGCGGCGACGGGTTTCCGCCGTCGCCCTGATGTTTTTGGTCTTGAGGCTTTATCCGACATCATTCAAAATCTCATGATAAAGCTTGAATACTGGAAACAATCTCAGGATGAAAAACATATTCAGGACGAAGAACGTTGCGCGCAACTGTCGATGATGAAAGGATTCTTGATGTTATCGGCATTCGCAACCATCCGGCGCCCTGCGTCATGTAAACAAAGGATAGATATTATGAGCAGTTATTCTCCCAAACGCGCCGCTTCCGACGCGACAAAATCGTCATCACCCCAAAAACCGAATCGAGACGATAAGCTGAAGAAGGGGCTGATCATCGCGATCCTGGTGGTGCTGGTCATTATCATCGCGGCGGCGATGGTCGTTTTGTTTGTTCCCGGCGCCGAGACCGGCGTCAGCAACTTCTTTTCCGGCAAGTCAGGCGGTTATGTTCCCGAAACACAGGGAGAGACCACCAATATCACGCCGTATTATGAAAACGGCATCCTGCCCACCACCGGCCACCGTCATGATATTACCGTCATCAGCGGCGGCGGCGCTGACGCGGCAGAGGTGACCGGTACCTGGAAGCTGGACGATGTCACGATCTATATGTTTGACGGCAAGGGCAGAGGTATCATGCTGACTGCGGTTAACAACTATACCTTCCTCTACAGCGCCCAGGACGGCAAGCTGGCGATCGATTTTGACTCTGACGGCGGCGCTGACCGCGAGTATCAGTATGTTATCAACGGCGATCGTCTGACGATGACCTTTGGTAATCAAAAATTTGAATTTAAGAAGACGGATACACAGTGAAGCACGCAGTAAACACCCCCCAACAACCGAAGAAGAAGGGCAAGACCGTTGCGATTGTCTTGTTGTCGGTTTTTATCATCGGATTTTGTATCGGCGCTTTTATGCTGGTCAAAACGCTCTTGACCGCATGGCGCGAAAAACAGACCTTCGATGACCTCGCGCAGATGGTACAGGATACCGACGAGGTCGGTGATGACGGTACGCTTCGAAAGTATGACGAGCTGTATAAGAAGAATCCCGATTTCTTCGGCTGGCTGAAGATCGAGGGAACACAGATCGACTACCCCGTGATGTATACGCCGCGTGATTCGGAGTATTATCTTCACCGCGATTTTTACGGGAATTATTCGGAAAGCGGTATGCTGTTTATCGACGGCGAATGCCCCGCAAACGGCAATTACTACCTGATTTACGGACACCATATGAATAACGGCTCCATGTTCGGCGACTTGCCGAAGTACCGGGATGAAAGGTTCTATCAGGATCATAAAACCGTTTTCTTTGATACGCGCTATGAGCTCCGCGACTACGAGGTAGTCGCCGCGTTCTACGGCAAGGTCTATGATCAGAGCGAAGAAGCCGATCATTTCTGTTATTATCAGTATAAGGATTTGTCGTCAAAAACCGTGTTTGATGAATATATCGCCAACGTTAAGGCGAACCAGATTTACGAGACGGGCATTACCCCTGTTTACGGCGACGAGCTGATCACGATGTCAACCTGCAACTATCACACGCAGGACGGCAGGTTTGTAGTGGTCGCGCGCCGGATCAAGAATAAGGCGCCCGGTACGAACGAAAAGAATAAACAGTAAGCTTTCGTTAGAAAGAATTTATCAATCTGAATGATGTTTAATACAGGGCTCCTTCATTATATGAGGGAGCCGTAATAGTAATTTTTGCACCGCTTATTTCTTTTCTGGAATTATGCGAGAATTGACAGGATTCATTTATGAATCAATTATGAATATTCGGCGATTTTTGAAAATAACTGTTGCGTAGACGATATTTTTTTGTTACAATAGACATACAAAGGAACGATAAAAGAGGATGGTATCTCCATCACTTTGTTCGTTCAAATTGAGCTTTAGGAGGAGTTCCCCATGAGAAAATTAATTGCTGTGATGTTGGTTGTCATCATGATAGCATCCTTAGCGGTCGTCAGCATCCAGGCAGCCGATACCGATACGGCCGCTTCTGCCGCGGGTAAGGCGACGGTTACGCTTGTCGGCATCAAGGGTGAAACGGTGACCAAGACCTTTAACGTCGGCGATACCATTCAGACGACGGTTTACCTGAACGCCGCCGCTGCGCTCAGCGATCCGAATAACGGTATTTCTTCCGTATCGGCTGTTCAAAACTATGACAGCGCCATCCTTGCGGTCGCGAATGAGTATAACGAAGATCAGGATGATTTTGATTACGGTCTGGCGACCGATATTGATGCGATCCTGCCGATCCTGAACGCCAAGGGTAACGGTATCGTGAACCTTCGTATCCCCGGCAAGACGGTTTATAACAGCTCTACCCCGGCGAAGGCAGGCTTCAAGTTCACTACCGATACCAGCCCGCTGGTTGTACTGCAGTACACCGTCATCGCGCCCGGCGCTGTTACGATCTCCAACACGGCGACCACCATCGCAGAATCGGATAAGATGCTCACCAGAATCGTTGACAGAGGTGAGATCAAGAACAGCAACTTCGCTACCCCCGTGGCGCTCGAGCTTATCTCGGCTGCTCCCGGCGGCGCTACCGTAAGCGGTTCCGTCAAGAGCTTTTTAAGCAACACCGACGAGATCACCCTGACGCTCGCGAATGATGAAAACAGCTATACGATCGATCCTGTTACGGGCAACACCGCTTCTTATGCGTTTGAGAACGTTGCGTCCGGCACCTATACCCTGACCGTAGCGAAGAAGAACCATGTCACCCGTGAGTACAAGGATGTCGCGGTAGCGGCTGAGGATGTTACACTTGACGTCAAGATCTGTCCTATCGGAGACGTCAGCGGAAACGGTACCGTGAATACACAAGATGTTGCGATGGTAAACGCTCATGCACAAAAGCTGTTTACGCTGGAGGATTATGCATTCCTGTGCGGTGACGTCAGTCATAATAACAAGATTAATACCCAGGATGTAGCGATGATCAATTCTCACGTTCAGAAACTGTACTCCCTGTGGTCATAATCCATTAATCGAATCAAAGCTTTTGTCCCCGCTTCGTTTTGGAGCGGGGGCTTTTCTGTTTTTGGGTTCGTGGTTGACAGAATCCCCCCTTTCGATTATACTTAAGTAGACAATGATTAATTCACGCCTAACGGCTGATACTAATCCTTAATAATAGTTGTTTTTGATGAAATATGATTCTTGAAAACCTCTGTTTCAGCGCCGACAGGCGCTAATCTGACTTATTGATTCAGATGAATTCAATTGTAACAGCGAACCGGTGTCGTTTGTTTCAGTATGATTCAGAATGACGTGGTTTCTGTTATCGTTATCAATCCCTATAGGAGTGCTGCCTATGAAATCGAAAAGAATCATCGCCTTGTTGCTGTCGCTGCTGCTGATCCTGTCCCTGGTCGGATGCGGAATCGAAAACGCGGTCTCCGGCGGCAGCGACGCGATCTGCTGGCTCAACTATAAGCCCGAACTGGACGCGACGCTTCAAACGCTTGCGGCAAAGTATACCGAAAAAACCGGTATTTCCGTGAAGATTATCACGCCGGAATCCGGTACCTACAGCCGGACGCTGCAGGAGTCGCTCGACGCGGAGGATCCGCCCACGATGTTCGTCATCAATACCCCTGCCGACGCCGAAGCCTTCGGCGGCTACGCTTATGATCTGGCCGATACCGATATTCAGAAGGAGCTCGATAACACGCCGGCTACGACCGTCGGCAGTATCTATAACGCTGCCGGCAAGCTCGTCGGACTCCCGTACTGTCAGGAGTGCTTCGGGATCGCGGTCAACCCCGACCTGCTCGCTCCGCTGAATTATACTGTTGAGGATATCAAGAATTTTGATTCTCTGAAAGAGATCGCCCAGGTGATTCACGCCAACGCCTCCTGGCTGGGGTATGACGCGTTTTGCTCGCTCGATCTCGACGCGGCGTCATCGTGGCGCGTGACGGGACATCTCGCGAACCTCGAGTATGTTTATGAAGAGCGCGACGCCAGCTCCTGGGGAGAGACGCCCCCGACGCTGACCGGCGCCCATCTGCCCGATTTCAAGAATCTGTATGATCTGATTATCAACAACGGCGTTTCCGCTCCCGAGAGCCTCGCGGCAGGCGGTCATAATCCGATCGAAGAGTTCACCTCCGGCAAGGCGGCGTTCTTACCGGCAGGCTCCTGGGATTACGCGACGCTCAAGGCGGCAGTGCCGAATGTGACGATGATCCCGTATTACTGCGGCGTGAAGGGCGAAGAGAAGGCAGGTCTGAACTGCGGTACCGAGAACTATTGGGCGGTGAACGTCAAGGCGTCCGACGCGGCTCAGAAGTCAACGCTGGAGTTTATGTACTGGCTGGTTACCGACGAAGAAGCCAGCTCCGCGCTGGCGACACAGCTCGGCTATCTGCCGTATAAGCATGCCGCGAAATCCGACAACGGATTCCTGACGCTGGCAAATCAATATATCAAGGAAGAGCGTTATACGATGGACTGGGCGATGAAGTACCAGCCGAACCGAGACGTCTACCGCGCCGGTTTGGTGACCGCTCTCACCGCATATAACGCGGATCAGTCCGACAAAAACTGGGAGGCGTTCAAAACCGCCTTCGTAGATGACTGGGCCAAGCTGTATGTCGAGCTTTATAACCAATAAAGAAATCTTGCAGGCTCTATTTGTATCATAATACTAGTACTAATCCTAAATAAAAACCTTTATCATCTATTGCGATAAATTCCGCATAGCTTTGTTGAGCTCCTTGACATACGACAGTATGCCAGCGTCACTCGCCTCGCTCTGCGAAATTTATCACTAATATCTGATTAAATCTTTTTATTAAGGATTAGTATAAACCGGATGATCTGCCCGAGCCTTGAAGCACGATCAAAAGCATTTCAAATAACATAGAAAACGACAGTCGGCTTCTCGTCGGCTGTCGTTTTCTTATGAGGTTTTTATGGAGACAATCACTGATGGTGATCAGTGTTAGGAGTAATACTAAGTAGCAATAAAAAGCTTTAAAAAGATATTAGCGGAGAATTTCGCAGAACAAGGCGGAGGGTGCAGGCAGGCTGGCGCCTGTCAAGACTGACAACGCAGTTATGCGGAATTCTCCGCAATAGATATTAAAGTGTTTTATTGCTACTTAGTATTTAATCAACTAATCAAACAGTATCAGGGAACGATACAATCGTAGCGGATCGCCTTTCCCTTAACGGAATAGCCGGGCTTTCTGCCGGCGAGAAACGCGCCTTTCAGCGGTCGCTTGATAATAATCTTCTTTGGATGAACAGAGAGCGCCGCGCTGAGCAGCGCTTCTTCCTCGGCGCAGGGCTTTTCGAGCTTTTGCAGCAGCTGCAGTTTCTTATGAATCAGTCCGCTTTTGCGGCGTTCGGGAAACATCGGATCGAGATATACGACGTCGGGAGAATTGACGTATTCTGCCATCAGCACAACGCTGTCACCCTCGATCAGCTTCATCCTGCCGATCACCTCGGAGAGGACAGGATGCCCCTCCGCGCGGTACATGGCGTCGCGCAGGAGAGCCGCGATCACGGCGTCCTGTTCAAACAGAAGCACCTCATAGCCTGCTGCCGCCAACAGCAGCGCGTCCTCCCCCATCCCGGCGGTCGCGTCAACCGCGAGGGGATGTTCGGATTTGGTTTTTGCCATTTTCACGAGCATCTCGTGGCTCAGCCTGCCGTTGGTGATACGATACAGCATTTGGGTAAAATCACCGCGCAGGCTCAAGCCGAAGCCCGTCAGCGATACGCCGTCCCGACCGACCGTCAGCGTCAGCCCCTCGCCGGGCGTATCGGCGCGTAGGGCGCCGAGCTGTTCCGCGAGTCGGTCGGCTCTTTGAACAGCGTCGGGATCGAGCGCGCATACCGTAATTCGTTCATCCATCCATTTCACCTGTCATCCGTCAATATAATGTCTGCTGAATAAACGCCGACACGCCGTCGGCGTTTTGCCAAAACAGAGTTTTGGCTCAAAATCTGCGATTTTGGTTCAG
>CADBUN010000096.1 GCA_902797825.1 uncultured Ruminococcus sp.
ATGCAGCGAAGCAAACATCGAGCCGTTGAGCATATTGTGACCGTACATCACCGTCACCCTGTCGTGCATATCGGGATTGTTGCGAATCTCTGAATAAATCATTCCCGAAAACTGGTACTGACGGTAGATGTTATGCTGTAGATAGAAGCTGTCGTCGCCGTCGCGCGAGCTGCGCGCCACGGGATAATCGACGTTCGTATTCGGAACATAGATCCACGCGTACACATCGGGGTTGATTTCATTCAGCTCGTTGAAATCCACGTCAAAATCTCCTATTTGTGCGAGTTGGTAACCCCAGGCGGTAAGCGGCGGCGCAACAGTCGGATCAGCGGCGGCAACAGATGTTTCGGTGGGAACAACGGTCGGAAATTGCTTTTTTACCCCGTTTATTTCAGCCTCCTGCGGATTCATGTAACGAAACAGAAACACCGCGACCGCTACGACGACGCCGATGCTGATAAATAAAATGGTAGTCCATACGGATTTTTTGATCTTGATCATAAGCTCACCATCCGAAAAGCGGCAAACAGCCACTATCCCAGTATAATTATCATTATTATACCCCTTATGCTTTCCGATGTCAAATCTGTGATACGAAACATGAAACTTATAAAAAGAACCTTCCCCGGTGCAAGCACGAATACTCACGATGCCCGGGGGTATTCGTCTAAGAGGATGAATCCTCCCCTACAGGCTTTAACGCGGGAAGCCGCGCGGTATTTTACCCTTTTTAATAGATTGCCACAGCCCCTAAAGGGGCTTCGCAATGACTGTATTGAATAAAGAAACGACCGCCTCAAAGGGAAGCGGTCGCTATCACAGTATCAAGGATGATTATTTTGCTTTCTTTTTGCTGAGCATGACGTTGGTCAGGATACCGAGGATCAGCGCGCAGGCAACGGTGGTGACGGTGATGCTGCCGAAGGTGAGGATGAAGCCGCCGACGCCGGAGATCAGAATGACCGAAGCGGTAAAGAGGTTGCGGTTATCGTCGAGATCGACCTTCTGGAGCATCTTCAGACCGGATACGGCGATAAAGCCGTACAGCGCGATGCAGACGCCGCCCATCACACAGCTCGGAATCGTCGAGAGGAAGGCGACAAAGGGCGTGATGAACGAGATGATGATCGCCTCAAACGCCGTCACGATGATGGTATTGACAGAAGCGTTCTTGGTGATCGCGACACAGCCGATCGACTCGCCGTAGGTGGTGTTGGGGCAGCCGCCGAAGAACGCGCCGACCATCGAGCCGACGCCGTCGCCCAGGAGGGTTCTGGACAGACCGGGATCCTCGAGCAGGTCATGCTCAATGATAGAGCTTAAGTTCTTATGATCGGCGATATGCTCGGCAAATACGACGAACGCAACCGGAATATACGCCGCGGCGATCGTGCCGAAATAGGCGCCGTTGAGCTCGCCGAAGGCGCCGAACGCCCTGAGGAACGAGAAGTCGGGCAGCGAGATAAAGCTCTTGAAGCCGATCTCCTTAAAGTTGTTGATCAGCGCGGAATAATCAATGACCATCAGCGCCGTATTGCCGGTGCCCTTGCCGATGAAGTAGAAGATCGTCGCGACCGCGTAACCCGCAAGGATACCGATGATAAACGGAATCAGCCGCGTCATCTTCTTGCCGTATACGGAACACAGCATGACCACCGCCAGCGTAACCAAGCCGCAGATCACCGCGACATAGGGAGAGCCGGGCTGGGTAGAGGCGGACACGGTGCCGTCCTCCGCCTGAGAAATGGTGATGCCGTCATTCACGGTGCCGTCCTCATTCAGGGCAACCTGCATGGTGCTGAGGGTACCGTCGTCGCCGACGGTGTCGATCTCGGCGACCTGAACCGCCGCCATATCGACCGGCTCGGTATAATTCACCTTGGTCAGATCCCCGATCGCGTTACCGGCGAGCGAGAGACCGATGATCGCGACGATCGGTCCGATGACGACCGCCGGCATGATCTTATTGATCCATTTGACGCCGGCGAATTTGACGATGATCGCGATGACAACATAGACGAGACCGGCAAGGATCGCGCCGATGATGATGCCCATGTAACCCAGCGCCGCAGAAGCCGCGCCGCCGAACGCGGCGAACATCGCGCCGAGGAAGGCGAAGGACGAGCCGAGGAATACCGGGCTCTTCCGCTTGGTGAACAGAACATAGATGAGCGTGCCGACGCCGGCGCCGAACAGCGCCGCCGAGGTGCTCATCCCGTTGCCGACGATCATCGGAACGGCGATGGTCGCCGCCATGATCGCCAGCAGCTGCTGGAACGCAAATACGATAAGCTGACCGAATTTGGGCTTATCCTTTACGTTGTAGATCATTTTCATTTGGATTTCCCCCTTGAAGAATAATAGGTTATATCTAATACTAATCCTAAATAAAAACCTTTATCATCTATTGCGATAAATTCCGCATAGCTTTGTTGAGCTCCTTGACATACGACAGTATGCC
>CADBUN010000097.1 GCA_902797825.1 uncultured Ruminococcus sp.
ATAATGAATTCACACGGTAAGGACATCAAGATTTTTACACTCAACTCCAACAAGGCTGTCGCTCACGGCATTGCGGACTGCTTAGGCGTTCCGCTCGGCAAGAGCGACTGCGCCACCTTCTCGGACGGTGAGATCGCGGTATCGCTGCACGAATCCGTCCGCGGCTCCGACTGCTTCATCGTACAGTCGACCTGCTCGCCCGTCAACGACAACCTCATGGAGCTGTTGATCATGATAGACGCGATGAAGAGAGCCTCCGCCTCTTCCATCACAGCGGTTGTGCCCTACTTCGGCTATGCCCGTCAGGACCGCAAGGCGAAGGCGCGTGATCCGATCTCGTCCAAGCTGGTCGCCGACCTGATCACCACCGCCGGCGCAGACCGTCTGCTGACGATGGATCTTCATGCCGCCCAGATCCAGGGCTTCTTCAACATCCCCGTTGACCACCTGGTCGGCGCGCCGATGCTCGCCAAACACATGAAGCAGAAGATCGGCAACCATGCCGACGAATTTGTTGTCGTATCGCCCGACCTCGGCTCCGTTACCAGAGCGCGTAACTTCGCGGCGAAGATCGGCTGCCCGATCGCCATCATCGACAAGCGCAGACAGCGCGCCAACGTCTCTGAGGTTATGAACATCATCGGCGAGGTCAGGGGCAAGAAGTGCATCCTCGTTGACGATATGATCGACACCGCCGGCACCCTGTGCAACGCGGCGAACGCGATCGTCGAAAAGGGCGGCGCGACCGAGGTATACGCCTGTGCCTCTCACGCGGTGCTTTCCGGCCCCGCGATCGACCGTATCCGTGAGAGCGCGATCAAGGAATGCATCCTGCTGGATACCGTACCGGTTCCCGAGGAGAAAATGCTCGACAAGTTCACCATCCTCTCTACCGCTCCGCTCTTCGCCGAGGCGATCGAGAGAATTTATGAGGACAAGCCGGTTTCTCCGATGTTTGTATAAACGCCGCGATCCCATCCTCATAACGCGGCTTCCGGCTTCAACAGAACCCGGAGGACGCTAAGTCGCCACAGCCCCGGCTCGCGCGCCAAGGCTTCGCGACGATGAAATTAATCAACGACGAAAGGGAGCTTCACCGCTCCCTTTCTTTGGAGTCATTATGCTTTTTCACAAGAAAGAATACGCCGATAACAGCATAGAATATATTATCGTCGGTCTGGGCAACCCCGGCAGACAGTATGAAAACACCCGGCATAACGCCGGCTTCATCGCGCTGGATTATATCGCCGAAGAGCTCGGCGTGAAGGTCAACCGGATCAAGTTCAAGTCCACCGTCGGCGAAGCGAGGATCGGCGGCATGCGTTGCCTGCTGATGAAGCCGTCCACCTTCATGAACCTGAGCGGTCAGGCGGTGACAGAGGCGATGCGCTTCTACAAAATTCCGCCGGAGAGGGTGATCGTCCTGTCGGACGATATCTCGCTCGACGTCGGCGTGATCCGCATCCGCCGCAAGGGCTCCGACGGCGGTCAGAAGGGGCTGCAGAACATCATCTACCTGAGCGGCTCCGACCGGTTTCCGCGCGTCAAGATCGGCATCGGCAAGAAGCCGCATCCCGACTATGAGCTCAAGGACTGGGTGCTCAGCCGCTTCACCGACAAGGATCAGAAGCTGATCGCCGAACGGCTGCCCGACGTCAAGGGCGCCGTGGAATGGATCGTCCGCGGCGATATTGACAAGGCGATGAACCTGTATAATTAGCGGTCAGTAATCAAATCATCAAAATGGGTGCGGATATCCCGCCCTCAACCATTCACCATTCATCAAATGCAATTTCTGGACAACATCATCCGGGGCAGCAAAAGCTACGCCGCCCTCGACCAAGCCGTCCGAACGCGTTCGCGCGCTGCCGCGATCGGCGTATCGGGCGTTCATAAAGCCAATATCATCTCCTCGCTCTGCCGACAACACGCCGTCAGAGCCTTTTGTGTTGCCCAAAACGAGCAGGAAGCGCAGATTTTGTGCAACGACCTGTCCGCCATGGGGCTGCGCGCGCTGGTCTATCCGAAGAAGGATTTCATCTACATTCCCTCACAGGTCAAATCGCATGAATACGAGCATCAGCGCCTGAACGTGCTCAGCCATATGCTCGGCGGCGCCTATGACGTCGTCATCGCCACCCTCGACGCGGCGGCACAGTACACCATCCCCCGGGACGTCCTGCGCTCCGTCAGCCGCGTCCTGAAGCCGGACGTCGAGATCGACCTGCCTGACTTTGAGCGAACCCTGACGCTGCTGGGCTATGAGCGCTGTGACAACGTCGAGGGCAGCGGTCAGTTCTCTGTCCGCGGCGGCATCATCGACCTGTTCATGCCCGACAGCGAAGCGCCCGTGCGAATCGAGCTGTGGGGCGATCAGATCGACACCATCAACTACTTTGACGTCGAATCCCAGCGCCGCACCGATTACTGTAAAGAGATCGCGCTCACGCCCTCGGGTGAGATTTTGATCGAAAGCAAGGAGGCGCTCGCGGAAAAGATCCGCAAAAAAGCCTCTTACCTCAAAAGTGAAAAAAGCGCCGCCGCCAAGGAGCGGCTGTATCAGGAGGCGGATCAGCTCGCGTCGGGGCTGAACCTCGCCACCTACGATAAATTCATCTCGCTGGTCTATGAGAAGCCGGCGACGCTGTTTGATTATTTTGACGATAACGAGATCATCTTTATCTCCGAATATCAGAACGTCAAGGAGCGCGACCGCGCCATGGCGTTTCACGAGAAGGAGGAGCTCAGGGCGCTGTTTGCCGACGGCGTGCTGTGCCGCGGCTTCGAGACCTATGCCCTCGACTTTACACAGAGCATGAACCTGCTGCTCGACCGCCCGACGATCTTCCTCGATACCTTCTCCCACTCGTCCTACCATACGGAGCTTTCCGCCGCCGTGACCTTCAACGCGCGCCAGACCTCCCCCTGGTCGGGCCAGAGCGCCGCGCTGATCGACGACCTGGAGGATATCGGCTACGGGAGTATGGCGGTTGTCATCCTCGCCGGTACCGCCAAGGGCGCGGAGAACCTCTGTACCCTGCTCAACGAAAAGGGCGTCAACGCGCAGTATGCCGAAACGCTCGAGCACGCGGAACGCGGCTTCGTCACCGTCATGCCGGGGATGCTCAGCGCCGGGATCGAGTATCCCGAAGCGCATTTCGTCCTCTACTCCCTCTCTGCCGCTCACAACACCTATCGGAAGAAGCGCCGCCGCACGCCCAAGGACGGCAAGGCGGTTTACAACCTCAGCGAGCTCTCCGTCGGCGAGTATGTCGTACACGCCATCCACGGCATCGGCGTCTATCGCGGCATCCGCAAGATGGACGTTCAGGGCTTTTTGAAGGACTATATCATGATCGAGTACGCCAGGGGCGACAACCTCTATGTCCCCGTCACCCAGCTTGATCTGGTTGCCAAATATATCGGTCCCAAGGAGAATAACCGCGTCAAGCTCAACCGCCTGGGCTCCAAGGAATGGGTGAATTCCAAGCGGCGCGTCAAGGCGGCGGCGCGCGAGATGGCAAAGGAGCTGATCGCGCTCTACGCCAAGCGGATGCAGGCGCAGGGACACGCCTTTTCGGGCGATAACGAATGGCAGCACGACTTCGAGGCAAGCTTCCCCTATGAAGAGACCGAGGATCAGCTGCGCTGCTGTGCCGAGATTAAGAAAGACATGGAGCGCGGCGTCCCGATGGATCGGCTCTTATGCGGCGACGTCGGCTTCGGCAAGACCGAGGTCGCGCTGCGGGCCGCCTTCAAATGTGTATCGGACAGCAAGCAATGCGCCCTGCTCTGTCCCACCACCATCCTCGCGTGGCAGCATTATCAGACCGTTCTGAACCGCTTTGACGGCTATCCGATCCGCGTCGAGCTGCTGTCGCGCTTCCGCTCTCCGGCACAGCAAAAGGAGATTCTCGAAAAGCTCAAGCGCGGCGAGATCGACATGATCATCGGCACCCACCGTCTGGTGCAGAAGGACGTCGAATTCCGCGATCTGGGGCTCGCGATCATTGACGAAGAACAGCGCTTCGGCGTGGCGCAGAAGGAGCACTTCAAGGAGATGCGGAAGAATATCGACATCCTCACCCTCTCCGCTACCCCGATTCCGCGCACGCTGAATATGGCGATGAGCGGCATCCGCGATATGTCGGTGATCGAAGAAGCGCCGCTCGACCGCCATCCCGTCCAGACCTATGTGCTCGAGCACGATTTCGCGGTCGTCAACGAGGCGATCCGGCGCGAGCTCAGGCGCGGCGGTCAGGTATTCTATCTCTTCAACAACGTCGAAGGCATCGAAGCCAAGGCGATCCGGATCAGCGAGGCGATCCCCGAGGCGAAGGTCGCCGTCGGACACGGCAAGATGAGCGAGCAGGAGCTCAGCGAGGTATGGCGCAGGATGCTCAACCAGGAGGTCAACGTCCTCGTCTGTACCACCATCATCGAGACCGGCGTTGACCTGCCCAACGCCAACACCCTGATTATCGAGAACGCCGACCGCTTCGGGCTCTCTCAGCTGCACCAGATTCGCGGCAGAGTCGGCCGCTCCTCACGCCGCGCCTACGCCTACTTCACCTATAACGGCGCCAAGGTGCTCTCCGATATCTCTCAAAAGCGCCTGACCGCCATCCGTGAGTTCACCGAATTCGGCTCCGGCTTCAAGATCGCCATGCGCGACCTCGAGCTGCGCGGCGCCGGCAACATCCTCGGCGCAGAACAGCACGGTCATATGGAGGACGTCGGCTATGATATGTATATCAAGCTCCTCGGCGACGCCGTGCGCGAAGAAAAGGGCGAACAGCCCGAGAACACCGAGGATCACGACTGCCTGATCGACCTACGCATCCAGGCGCATATCCCCGAACAATACATCGAAAGCCTCTCGAACCGCCTCGACGCCTACCGGCGTATCGCCGATATCCGCTCCAAGGAGGACGCGCGCGACGTGATCGACGAGCTGCTCGACCGCTACGGCGACATCCCGTCGTCGGTCATGGGGCTGGTTGATATCGCGCTGGTGCGCAACCGCGCCGCGGCGGCAGGCATCTATGAAATACGGCAGAACGACACCTCTCTGCTACTGTATTTGAGCGATATCCGCCGCCGGGAGGTGCCCGAGCTGATCGGAAAACTCCCCGGCAGGGCGATGCTCTCCGCCGGCGGCAAGCCGTATATCGCCGTCCGCCTGCAAAAGGGCGAAACGCCCCCGAAGCTGCTCCGGGCGCTGTTCGGGACATAATCATCCGCTCCTCCTGTTTTTATAGCACATCACACCCTCTGTTGGACTAGATACCAAGAGCCCTGCGACAAGCTGCCGCAAGGCTCTTTTTATTCCTAAGTATATTTCTCTTTCCGAATTAAATTTAGAACATTCTGTTAAAATTCGATTTTTTCTTTCATATATATAGACAAAATCTAAAAAATGTTGTATATTGTATAAGTTAAATCATATTATCATGAGATATTATGCAGTATAACCATGATAGTAAACAAAGGACGGTAATTAAAATGAAGAATTTTTCGAAGATCCTCTGCGTTGTGCTGGCGCTTGTCGTCGCGCTTTCTGCGGCTTCCTGCTCCCTGTCTCCGCAGTACGCGTACCAGAAGGATGACATCGAGCTCCCCATCGGCATCTATATCTACTATCTCTACAGCGCTTACAACAGCGCCCAGGGCTTCGCTCAGAAGAGCGAGCTGTATGACGCGCAGACCGGCAAGTATGACGGCAAGAAGTCATTCCTGCAGATGGAGATCACCGATGACGACGGCGAGACTGCCGTAGCAGAGACCTGGATCATCAATAAAGCCGAAGAGAATACCAAGAAGGCGGTCGCCGTCAACACCAAGTTCAAGGAGCTGGGCTGCACCATCGACCAGACCGAGCTTGACAGCACCCAGACCTATTACAAGAACTACTGGGATCAGAGCTACGCCGAGCAGATGGAGAGCTTCGGTATCAGCTTCACCTCCTTCTTCGAGGCAGGCTATATCCTCCCCGTCAAGCAGGACGAGGCGTTCAAGGCTGAATACGGCACCAACGGTCCCTCCGCGGTATCCGACGAGGAGCTCTCCGCTTACTTCAAGGATAATTTCACCTCGTATAAATACTTCTCCGCGAATCTCTACACCTCCTCCGAGGCTTCGGCGACAGACAACGGCAGCGTCGATACCGCTTCGACCAACACCCCTCTCTCCGCGGAAGAGATCACGGCATATCAAAAGGAATTCAACGATTACGTCACCACCCTCACCGAGGGCGGCTCCTTCAAGGATGTTGCCGAAAAGTATAAGGCGGCTCATGAGATCACCGAGGAGCCGACCACCGAAAAGGTCGAGGTTATCGACAAGGATACGACCGACGAAATCCTCAAGACCGTTCTGGACATGAAGGACGGTCAGGCGATGACGGTTGAGATCGGCGAGGATGAGAATTCCAAGCAGCTGTACCTGATCTATCGTGAGCCGATCGAGAATCAGCTGGCGGCTTATACCGATCCCGAGCAGCACAAGGACGACGTTCTCAACGAAATGAAGCACGATGACTTCGATCAGCTTCTGAAGGATCTCGTTGAGAAGCAGGGCATCACGCTTTCCTCCGCGTGCAGCGGCTACAAGCCTTCCATGTTTGAGAAAGCGAAAAAATAAACGGAGTTGATTTGATGAAGAAATCACTTAGATTTATCTCGTTACTGATAGCGGTTGTTTTCCTGATCTCCGGTACGATGATGGTCGTATGCTACGCCGAACCTGCGGCGGAGCAAGGCGAACAGCAGCAGGGCGGCGAACAGCAGCAAGGCGGCAACGAGCAGCAAGGCGGCAACGAGCAGCAGGGCGGCAACGAGCAGCAAGGCGGCAACGAGCAGCAGGGCGGCAACGAGCAG
>CADBUN010000098.1 GCA_902797825.1 uncultured Ruminococcus sp.
AAAGAGATTTCATTACCCTCCTCGGAATGAGGATCGTTTTTTCTTCAGCCTGAGGCGCGTATGGCGCGCTTTCTTGTCTGTTTGAATGAAATGCGCCGTGAAGCGCCGATAAAAATCAGTTTTTTTGCTATTTCTCGGTTTCGGTGGTTGATTTTTTGAAAATATGTATTATAATAAATTGAGGTTAGTTAAGACTAACTGCGTTACCTTAAGCTAATGCTAATCTATACGACTTCCGCGGCTGACGCGCTGTGGAGGCTGCGTATGCTGATTGAGGTTTGTTATGCTGAAATATCTCGTACAATTAACGGGGGATCTGCTCGCCCAGGCGCTGATCATCGGTATGCTGGCGGCGTATATCACCTCGGTTATCGGAAAACGCGGACAACGTGTCCTGATCGCGGGGGGCGTGTTGACCTTCCTTGCCTCCGCCGCGATGGCGTATGCGAAGAACGCGACAAAGATCATCACCGCGAACGCGCTGGATTACTGGAACCTGTATACGGTCGTGGTATTTGCGGCGGCGTTCCTGCTGTTCCTGATCTTTTCGATCAACCGCCTGCGCCTCAGGCTCAGGGCGGTCGGCGACTATCTCGTCTCGATTTTCGCCGCGCTGATTATCGGCTCCTCGGTGTTTCTTACCCTCCCTACCGTGCTTGCCTATCCCTTCAACTTCGACCTGGCAGGCGAGACGATGGTCTCGACCAACTTCCTCTACCGTATCATCGGTATCCTGCTGGGGCTGACGATCGATATCGTGATCGGCGTCGCGACATACAAGCTGTTCCGCGATCTGTCGGTCGGCAGGATCAAGCTCTTTGTGATCCCCGTCCTGCTGATCCAGCTCGTCAATTATGCCGGCTTAGCGATCAACATCCTGTTGACGGTGCTGACGAAGAAGCGCATCCTAAAGCCCACCGATCCGCTGTTCCAGACGCTGTTCAACGTCAATAAATTTGTCATCAACTATTCCAGCTATTTTATCTTCGCGATCCTGCTGGTCGCCCTGATCGTGGCGGTTATGCGCTTCTTCGGCAACATCAAGGTGCATGAGGAATACCGCAATCCTGCCGAGCACCGCAAGATTCGCGCTAGGATGAGGTCGATTCGCCGCTGGGCGGTGACGCTCTTTCTCTTTACCGTTATCGCCGTCATCAACCTGACCGTCATCGACGCCTATAATAACAAGAAGCCCGATGAGGTTCCTGTTGAAGAATGTATCATCATGGACGATTCGGTCGTTGTCAACCTCACCGAGGTTGCCGACGGCAACCTGCATCGCTTCGGTTATTCGACCGAAAACGGGGTTCAGGTGCGCTTTATCGTGATCCAAAAGCCGAATTCCTCGTCCTACGGCGTCGGCTTGGACGCCTGTGATATCTGCGGCGAGGCAGGCTACTACCAGCGCGGCGATCAGATCGTCTGCCGCCGCTGTGACGTCGTCATGAACGTCAACACCATCGGCTTCAAGGGCGGCTGTAACCCGAAGGTCATCCAATATGAAATCAAAAACGGTCAGCTCATCATCCCGATCGAGGAGCTCGTCAGGCACGAGGGCGATTTTGATTAATACGAATCCTTGATAAAGGTTTTATTTAGGATTCGTATAAGCAGCCACTATTACGAAACTAGGAGATACATATGTTTTTCAGAATGCTCAAAGGAGCGTTATTCAGACAAAAATCAAAAATGATCATGATCGCGGTCACGATAGCGCTGGGCGCGTCACTGGCGACCGCCATGCTGAACATCATGTTTGACGTCGGCGACAAGATGAACCAGGAGCTGAAAACCTACGGCGCGAATATTACCGTCGTGCCGAAGACAAGCTCCGTCCTCAACGGGCTGTATGAAATGGACGAAGCGGAAGAAACGACCGCCTCGTTAAAGGAAGAGGAGCTCGGTAAGATCAAGACCATCTTCTGGGCGTTCAACATCGTGGACTTCGCCCCCTTCGTCAATACCACCGCATCCCTCAACGGCGCCCAGGTCAAGCTCGTCGGCACCTGGTACAATCACCATCTTGCCCTGCCGACCGGCGAAGAGCTCGACGCCGGCGTCACCTCCCTGCGTTCCTGGTGGGACATCCGGGACGGCAAATGGATCGACGAACAGAACACCGACAGCGACCGCGTCGCGATGGTCGGGGCGGCGCTCGCCGACCGCCTCGGCGTCAAGGCAGGCGATACCGTCACGCTTCAAACCGCCAACGGCTCCGAAGCGCTCACCGTCAGCGGCATTTTTGACGCGGGCGGCGATGAGGATGAACAGATTTACACCACCTTAGCGGCGGCGCAAAGGCTCTCCGGCAAACAGGGACAGCTCGATTCGATCGAGGTCTCCGCGCTGACGACGCCCGATAACGAGCTTGCCGTCAAGGCGGCGAAGGAGGGCCCTGCCTCCCTGACGCCGAGAGAATACGAGACGTGGTACTGTACCGCTTACGTCAGCTCGATTTGTTACCAGATCCAGGAGGTTATCTCCGATTCTGTCGCCGCGCCCGTCCGTCAGGTCGCGGACAGCGAGGGCAATATCATGGAAAAAACCGAGCTGCTGATGATCCTGATCACGATCCTGTCGCTGCTCGGCTCGGCGCTGGGCATCTCGAACCTCGTCACCGCGTCCGTCATGGAACGCTCGAACGAGATCGGCTTGATGAAGGCGGTCGGCGCGCGCGACAGACAGGTGACCGGCTTGGTGCTGACCGAGATCCTGATCACCGCGATCTTCGGCGGCGCGGTCGGCTACTTCATGGGCTACGGCTTCGCCCAGATCATCGGGCATACGGTATTCAACTCGTCGATCGAGATGAAGCCGATGGTCATCCCGATCGTGGCGGTGCTGATCGTGATCGTCACCCTGATCGGCTCGATCCCGGCGATCCGCATGATGCAAAGGCTCCGCCCGGCTGAGGTTTTGCACGGAAGATAAAAAGCCTTCCCCTTGAGGAAATGGCTAAAGTACAGCAGTCATTGCGAGGCTTTATAGAGCCGTGGCAATCCCCTTGTCATTTAAGGAGCTTCTACAGTCTGTCCTTCGCCTTGAGTAAATGCCGGTTGATTCGACTGAATCATAGCAATCCCCTTGTGATAAATGGCTTAAACAGTGACATCCTGCTCCTATCCGGGGGGATTCCCACGGTCGTTTCGTCACTCCCTCGGAATGACAATGAATACGAAAGCTACATGAATCGGCGATTACTTGAGGGGAGGCTAAGGAGAATAACGATATGAAAAAGCAAAAAATGTTCCTGAAAATGATCACCGCCTCGCTGATCCGGCGGCGCTCGCGTATGCTCGTGGCGCTGCTCGCGATCGCGGTCGGCGCGACGATCCTCTCGGGACTTGTTACGATTTATTATGATGTACCGCGCCAGATGGGAGAGCAGTTCCGCAACTACGGCGCCAATATGATTTTCACCCCGGCTGAGGGCGGAGCGCTGTCACAGGCGGATATCGACGAGGGCTTGACCTGTATCCCCGAGGACAACGTCGTCGGCTGCGCGCCCTACCGCTATGAGAGCGTGACGATCGTCGAGCGCCCCTATATGGCGGCAGGCACCAACCTCAGCGAGGTGCAAAAGACCTCGCCCTACTGGAACGTAGACGGCGCGTGGCCCTCCGTATCGGGCGAGATACTGGTCGGCAAGAACGTCGCCTCTACCTTTGCGCTCAAGCCCGGCGACAGCATGACGCTGAGCTATGATATCCTCAGTCCCGACGGGAAGCCTGCCACGGCGGATGAAACACGCGACGTCCCGACGCGGGATATGACCTTTCGCGTGACCGGTATCTTCGATACCGGCGGCAACGAGGAGGATTATGTCTTTCTCTCTGTCGAGGATATGACCGCCCTGACGGGTGAGGAAGGCGGCTTCGACGTCGCGGAGCTGTCGGTCTCCGCGTCCTCCGAGGAATTACAGGGCTATGCCGACGCGATCAACAGCAAGTCGATTCCCCTGTCCTCGCGGCTTGTCAAGCGCGTTACCCAGAGCGAGAATACGGTCTTGTCAAAGCTGCAGGCGCTGGTATTCCTCGTGACGGCGATCGTCCTGCTGCTGACGATGATATGCGTCGCCACCACGATGATGGCGGTCGTTACCGAAAGGCGCAAGGAGGTCGGCTTACGCAAGGCGCTGGGCGCGTCGGATGCTTCGATCATCATGGAATTCATGGGAGAAGGGCTCCTGCTCGGCGGCGTCGGCGGTCTGCTCGGTTCCTTCCTGGGCTTTGCGTTTGCGCAGGCGGTGTCGGTGAACGTGTTCAATTCGTCCATCACCTTCCATTTCCTGCTTGTACCGCTGACGATGCTGGTTTCGATCCTCGTCACCGGTCTGTCCTGTATCCTGCCGGTACGATCCGCGATTGATATTGATCCTGCTCTTGTGTTGAAGGGAGAATAATCTATGAGTTTATTGGAAGTCAAAAATGTTTCGAAAATATACGGCCCCCTCAAAGCGCTGGATCAGGTCAGCCTGAAGGTCGAAAACGGCGAGTGGGTGGCGATCATGGGCCCCTCCGGCTCGGGCAAATCCACGATGATGAACATCATCGGCTGTATGGATAAGCCCTCACAGGGCGAGGTGCTGCTCGACGGCGCGGATATCGCCAAGGAGAGCAACAAGGCTCTCACCGCGATCCGCAGGGATAAGATCGGTCTGATCTTCCAGCAGTTCCATCTGGTCAACTACCTGACGGCGGTCGAGAACGTGATGGTCAGCCAGTATTATCATTCGATGCCGGACGAGAAGGAGGCGCTCGAGGCGCTCGAAAGAGTCGGTCTGAAGGACAGGGCGAAGCACCTGCCCTCCCAGCTCTCGGGCGGTGAACAGCAGCGCGTCTGTATTGCGCGCGCCTTGATCAATCACCCCGAGATCGTCCTCGCCGACGAGCCGACCGGTAACCTCGATGAAGCCAACGAGGGGATCGTGCTGGAACTCTTCAAGCAGCTTCACCGCGAGGGTACGACGCTGATCGTCGTCACCCATGATCCCGAGGTCGCTGAAGAAGCCCAGAGAACCATCGTCCTCGAACACGGCAGGCTGGTCAGGGAGATCGTCAACGAGAATTTCAAAGAGGATTGATACCATTGAGCGGCGCGCGTGTCACCGGCACGCGACCGCCGAACGACGAAGGGAGATTATTATGAGAAGATTCATCGCTGTATTACTGAGCGTTATGCTGATTGCCGCCCTGCTTTGCGCCTGCGGCGGCTCCAAGAATTATCGGGACGGTACCTATACCGGCAAGTCCCAGGTATTTCAGGGCGACGAGGAGGGCAACGGCGACGGCTACGGCGTCGTCACGCTTACCATCAAGGACAACGCGATCACCGCCTGTGAGTTCCAAACCTACGAGCCCGACGGCACCCTAAAGGGTGACGACTACGGCAAGGTTGACGGCGAGATCAAGAACGAGGATTATTATCATAAGGCGCAGCAGGCGATCAAGGGCTCGGCAAAGTATGCCGAGATGCTCGTCACCTCCGGCAACCCCAATACCTTCGAGAACGAGATCGACGCGATCTCCGGCGCGACCTTTTCCTATAACCAATTCATCGACGCGGTCTACGACGCGCTGGCTCAGGCAAAAGAGTAATACTAATCCTTAATAAAAACCTTTATCATCTATTGCGATAAATAAGCATTGCAAACAGAAGAAAAGACTGTTATACTCTGTATGTGAACAGTCCCGGCTGTTCGTCGGGGCTGTTTTCCTTAATCAAAAATAGTCATTGCGCGGGGCGCAAAGGTTAAGGATGAGATTGCCGCGTCGGAACGATGTTCCTCCTCGCAATGACAATCTCAATGCGCCCCGTGGCAATCTCAACCGATTTGTTTTTACGTCCATAGTCATTCTGGGGGACGATTAAGCGACCGTGGAAATGACGTGGGAATGAATCCCCTTTCCCCGTATGAGGATCAAGCGTCCGAGGGACGCTCATGCCGGCAAGGGGATCGGATGGATGAGGTATTTCGATGGAATTATTCAAAAGAACCATATTCAGAATCATCGCGCTGGCGCTCGTTTTCGCCGCTGCTTTCGGTATCCTGATCGCGACGGGTAAGATGACGCTGCCTTCCGTGGACGCGGTGTCGAAGGCGACCGGCGAGATCATCTCGCGCGACGAGGTGGAGGGCAGCTTCACGGTGCTGATCAACAAGGACCTTCACCGGGACGCCAAGACGCTCGCGGAGTGGGAGAAGTTCTTCCGCGGCGAGCCCTACGGCTATATCTTTGAGGACATCACCTGCTATGTCTCGACCTCCGACGCCTCCGGCTGGGAGATGGCGGAGGGGCTTCGGTCGCGGCTTCCCGAGAACCAGATGAAGCTCAAAGGGGTGATCGAGCCGATGATCGCCGATAAAATCCGTCACGGCGTATTTGACGTCGCGGTGTTCAGCGACGGCGCGGTCAAACAGCTCGGCATGGAGGATATCCTCAAAATGCCGAATGTCGATGTTTTGCGAATATGAGGTGCTTATGAGAAAACTCAATTCGATATTGACTGCCGTGATACTGGTGCTGTTTATCATACACGGCTTCTTGGGCGCGCTGAACATGATCGACATCGCGGTCGTGATCACAAAGCACATGGCGCGGTTCATGGTCGTTTTGATCGCGGTGCATACGGTGCTCAGCGGCATCCTGACCGCAAAAGCGATCAAGGCATGGAAGGTCACGGGCGCGCCGTATGTTAAAGAGAATACGCTTTTCTGGGCGCGCCGTATCTCCGGCGCTGCCGTCATGATCCTGATCGTGTTCCATGTGCTCGCGTTCATGTCAACCACCTCAGATTCGTTTACCTTAGCGTATTTCGGCGGCTTCCGGCTGGCGGCTAATATCCTGCTGGTCCTCTCGATCGCCGTTCATGTGATCACCAACGTCAAGCCCATGCTGATCGCCTTCGGTATCCGCAGCCTCAAGCCAAGAGCAGGGGATATCCTCTTCTTCCTCTCGGTTCTGCTGGTGCTGTTTATCATCGGCTTTATCGTATATTATATCAGGTGGAATACAATATGAGTATCAATATCATCGGAGCAGGACTCGCCGGTCTGTCCGCCGCGCTGACGCTTGCCGGGCAGGGCGTAGCTTGTCGCCTGATCTCTTACGCGCCGAGCGAGCGCGCCCAGTCCGTTATGGCGGAGGGCGGCATCAACGCCGCTCTCGATACCGCCGGCGAGCACGATACCGTGGAGGAGCACTATGCCGATACCATCAGGGGCGGCGTGTACCTCGCGGATGAAAACGCCGTATGGGGGCTGTGTTCCCACGCGCCCGAAATCGTCAACAGGCTCGACCGTCTCGGCGTACCCTTCTCTCATAACGACAAGGGTATCGTCCAGCGGTATTTCGGCGGTCAAAAGAAGAAGCGTACCGCCTACGTCAAGGCGAGTACGGGCAAGATGCTCGTGACCGCCCTGATCGACGAGGTCAGAAAATACGAAGTACAGGGGCTCGTCACCCGTTATCCGCGCCATCGCTTTGTCCGTCTGATCACGGATCACGGCGTCTGCAGCGGCGTACAGCTCGCCGACCGCTTTACCGGCGAGGCGACGGTATCCGGCGGCGCGGTTATCATGGCGTGCGGCGGTATGGCAGGGCTGTTCGACGGCATGACGACCGGCTCAACCCACAACACCTCCGACGCGGCTGCCATGCTGTTCGCCCAGGGGGTTGAGCTCGCCAACCTCGAATTTGTTCAGTATCATCCGACCACGATCGGCATCTCCGGCAAGCGCCTGCTGATCTCCGAAGCCGCGCGCGGCGAGGGCGGCAGGTTATTTGTCCGACGGAACGGCGAGCCGTGGTATTTTATGGAAGAAAAGTATCCGGAGCTCAAGAACCTCATGCCCCGTGACGTGGTGTCTGCCGAGATGGTCGGCGTGACCTCCCGCGACGATTGTGAGGATCAGGTGTATCTGGATATGACAGGCATCGAGAAAACGATCTGGAAGACGCGGCTTTCCGATCTCAGGGACCAGTGCATCCATTATATCGCCCTCGATCCGGTCAGGGAGCCGATCCCCGTTTCACCGGGCATCCATTATTTCATGGGCGGTATTCGGGTGGATGAGCACCATCGGACGAATATCCGGAATCTGTATGCCGCCGGAGAATGCGCCTGCCAGTATCACGGGGCGAACCGCCTGGGCGGCAACTCGCTGCTCGGCGCGATCTACGGCGGACGCGTAGCGGCAGAGACCGCCATGCGTGATCCGTCTGATCAGGATAGCGAGATAAAGGCTATGCCGCTGTCCGAATCCGATGGCAGCGAGGTTTCTCCTGCATTAGCCGCGAAGCTCAGCGCCCTTCTCTACCGCTCCCTGCCCATCCTGCGACGGGAGGGGGAGATGCAGCAGGCGGAGCAGGAGCTCAGGGCGATGCTTACCCCTGCACTGAACGAAGCGGAGAAGCGCCGCCTGTATCTGGCGCTCGCGATGGTTCAGTCCGCCCTCAACCGCAGAGAGAGCCGCGGCGCGCATAAGCGCACCGATTATCCCGAGCGAGATGACGAACGCTTCCGTCAACAAAGTGTCGTCAGCTTCCGCGACGGTCGGATCACCCTCGCCCTGCGCGAGATTCCCGAAAGGAGAAGCATATGAAATATACCATCGAGATTCTCCGACAGCAGGATCGGGAGGCGGCGCCTTACCGACAGATCATTCCCTTTGAGACGGATGATCCGCAGATGACCGTAGCCACCCTGCTCAAAACGCTCAACGCCAATCCCCGGCAGACGGATATCGACGGGAACCCGATCGGGAAAATAGAGTGGGAATGCAGCTGTCTGCAAAAGAAATGCGGCGCCTGCGCCATGCGGATTAACGCAAAGCCGCGCCTCGCCTGCGACACGAAGCTCGGCGTGTTCAAGAGCGGCAGGATCGTCCTCGAGCCGCTCAAAAAGTTCCCCGTGATCGCTGATTTGATCGTCGATCGCGCCGTCATGTTCGAAAATTTGAAGCAGCTCGGGCTTTGGCTCGAGAAAGAAGCGCGCCATACCAAAAGGGGAGAGGAGGTCGCCTATGAGGCGTCCCGGTGTCTGCAATGCGGCTGCTGCCTTGAGGTGTGTCCGAACTTCATCCCCGGCGAAGATTTCTATTCTGCGGCGTCCTTTGTGCCGACAGGACGCGTCCTCAGCGAGCTGCCGAGAAAGGACAAAGCCGCGATCCTCGACAGCTATGTCAATAAGATCTACCGCGGCTGCGGCAAATCCCTCTCCTGCCGCGATATCTGCCCGGCTCAGATCGACATCGACCACCTGCTCGTCAACAACAACGCCGTCGCCGTCTGGAAACGGTTTTTGAAGTAAGCAGGAGGAACCCCCCTGACCGATATCAATCAACATCCCTTCGTTTAACGGGAAAATACATCAAACAAAAGCTCCGAACGATCATCGCGAATGATGGGTTCGGAGCTTCTTGTCTTTTGATGCGAATAGGGGTTATACATAGTATTAATGAATAAAGAATAGTGAATAATGAAGAATGAATAATACACCAGAAACGCTGGAAATGTTTGCCTGATTATAAATTATTCACTA
>CADBUN010000099.1 GCA_902797825.1 uncultured Ruminococcus sp.
CGCACGCCGTCACAGATCAGGATGATATCCTCGGGATCGCGTGAGAACTCGTGCGTCGCCACCACGCCGTTATGGATCGATTCAAAGCCGTTCGCGCCGCCGGGGACGATCGACTTGACCTTGGGCACGTTGAATCGTTCGATCAAACCCTCCAGGTGGTCGATCCAGTCCTCCTTACAGGCGATCACGATATGATCCACCATCGGATGACGCGCAAAGTGCTCCATGGTATGGATGATGATGGGCTTGCCGCCCACCTCTAAAAACTGCTTGGGCAGATCAACGGACTTCATTCTGGCGCCGATACCGCCGGCAAATAACATCGCTGTGATCATAATCTTTTCCTTTCCTTATCTGTATAAACAGAAGATATACGTATACATAGTTATCTTATCACATGGGAGCGATACTGTCAACTCGTCAACGGGGGCTCTCGTCCGCTTTTGTATTGACAGGGACACGAAAAAAAGAATATAATATAGGTGCAAGCACGAAAGTGTCCACCGGACGCTTTACCCTCGCACAGCTCGGGCGGGGTATTCACCTAAGAGGATGAATCCTCCTCTACGGGCTTTGACGCGGTAAGCCGCGGGGTATGATACCCATCAAAACCGGTCACCGGTCATTTGCCACTGGTCACTGAATAAAAAATGAACCTTGTTATCCCTTCAATTGTATATAGGATAAGAGGTAATATCATGAGGTTTATAAAGGAGGCATTGACATGAAAAGAAAACTGACGGCATTTGTTTTGACGACGGTTCTGCTCTTGAGCTGCTTTATCGTAACGGCAGGCGCTATGCCGCAGCCCGTAAAGATCGGCGACGTCAACCACGACGGCACGGTCGATACCAACGACGTGACATTGATCCAGCGCTATCTTGCGGTCATCATCAGCTTTGACGCGTACGCGCTCGGTAAAGCTGACTTTGACCACGACAAAGACGTCACCGCGCTGGACGTCACCGCCATGCAGCGCTCGCTGGCGCTTATGGATGTGCCCGACAGCTGGGGCGGCTACTTCCTTCCCGATTCGACGATTCAACGCGTCTACGGCAATTATGCGTCGGGCAGAGCGATGACAGGCGTACCCGTCACCATTACCGCCGAGGGTATCATTACCGGCTCTTATTATCCTCAACCCGACAGCTTTTTTGAGCCGATCGAATACAGCTTTGAGATCGGTCAGGGCGACTATATCCGGGACGAGAACGGCAAGATCATATTTGACGATAACGGACCGAGGTATCATTATGATGTTTACGCACAGCAGGATTGGTCTGCGCGGAACAGCATCACCTATCTCTTCGAGAAAGCAGGCAATTATTCGGTTACCATCAAATCACGCAACCGCTTCGGCTTTGAGGATTTGCAAAGCGCATATATCGCAGTGACCGAGCCGTACAGCACCGATACCCCCGTCATCACCTCCGTCATCACCGACAAAGGCAACAGTCTGGAGCTGCTGCGGCATGACAGAATACAGCCCTCCCGCAACGACGAGAGTCTGACCGTTACTACCCTCGCGACAGGCGGCAGCGGCGTGTATGAATATGCCTTTGAGCTGAGAAATCCGAACGAGACCGTTACGCAGGCTTACAGCGCCGACAACAGCTTTACCATCGACAAAGACTGCCTGCCCGGATGGGCGGAATACCGCGACCTGAAAAAACGTGAAAGCGAATATGTGTCAGAACAGTTCGCTCAGGGAGCGCAATGGGTAGAGATTCCGGATGAATTCACCTATGAGGCGGATCACTACGCCCCCTATGACCTGATCGTGAAGGTCAAAGACAGTAACGGAAACGAAACGGAAGAAACGGTAAAAATCGCTCCGATCTACGACTTCGACTATATCGGATAATCACCAAATGAATAGACTGCTGTGATTTTGCTTCACAGCAGTCTTTTTTATGTAAAGAATAGGTTTTTGACAAAAATCTCGATTCCGATCGCGATCAGGATGATCCCGCCGACGAGCTCGGCGCGCTTGAAAAGCCTGCCGAAGCGTCTGCCGATCCACAGACCGAGCAGGCAGATCGCGAAGGTCACCGCCCCGATGATCAGGGCGCTGAGCGCCGCCATATTCAGCCGGAAGTCGGCGAGGGTAAACCCAACCGACAGCGCGTCGATCGAGGTCGCGACGCCCTGCATCAAAAGCACGGGTACGGTCAGGCGGCGCGTCGCTTCCTCCTCACCGCCGCGAAGGCAACCGACGATCATCCTAATCCCGATGAACAGCAGCAGCGCCAGCGCGATAAACGGGACGAAGCGTTCGATCACGCCGAACCAGCCGACCACCGTCGTAACGAGCAGCCAGCCGAGCAGGGGCATCATCAACTGGAAGCCGCCGTAAACCGCCGCCACCGCACAGTGCTTTAACGGGCGCATCCGCGGCTCGGCGAGTCCGTTCGCGATCGACACCGAAAACGCGTCCATCGCCAGCCCGACGCCCAAAAGAATCGAGTTGAAGAAAAACAGCCACATTACAGCTTAACGACCTTCTCCAGCCTGTTCGCGAGCAGGAGCGCGGCGGCGATCTTCACCCCGTCGGGGATCAGGAAGGGCACCACACACAGCATCAGCGATTCGCCGAGATGCATCTTGGTCACGATCATAAACCATGCTGTTCCCACGACATAGCACGCGAGCACGCCGAGGATCATCGCGAGCGCCAGCGGCAGGAGCCTGCGCCCGAGCTTGTCGGCGACAAGACCGATGATCAGCGCCGTCAGCAGAAAGCCGACGATATAGCCGCCCGTAGGACCTGCCAGCACGCCGAAACCGCCCTTCATCCCGGCAAAAACCGGAACGCCGACCGCGCCGAGCAGGATATAGATCAGGACGCTGAGCATTCCGCGCTTCCAGCCGAGCATCGCGGCAGCGAGACAGACCGCAAAGGTCTGGAGCGTGACGGGAACCTCACCGATCGGGATACTCAGGATTGAGCAGACCGCGATCAATGCCGCAAACATTGCGGTAAAAACCATGTCCCTCACCGAAAACCGGGATTTTTTGCTGTTTTGTACGTCAGTAGACATCGTTACACCTCACAAGTTTTTTACTTCTGACATTATACCCTATCTCATAAGGGAAGTCAAATAGAGTTGCTTTTTTTCAAAGCCCAGAGGTTTTTGTGTATAATGAATAGAAACCATGCGCAAAAGCTATCCAAATGGCGAATTGTATTATCTGTTCGGATATGATATGATATGTTGTATAAAAAACATTTATCAGTGATGTCTTTTTTTACAAATCTTATCACTGCCGGGAGGTCGTCCATGGAAGACAAAAGCAAGGTTATTTTCTCAAATCCGATCAGCCCCAAAGACTATCGGAAGGCAATGCAAAGCAAGATCAAATACCTCAAAAAATACGGCGATGACAGCCAAAAGGCGTACAGCGCGAAGCTCACGGAGAACGCCACGCTCCATAAGCCCCTGGGCGTGCTGGATATCCGCGTGAACGAGGGCGAGGGCGAGCTTCCCTTCGACACCGAAAAGGGGATCATCGTCGGCAACATCCGCATGGGCTTCGGTCATTATCGTATCAGCATCGCGATGGCTTCGGCGGCAAACGCGCTGGGCTATACGCCGTACTGGATGGATCTGAATTCGTACAAGGATACCACCTGTACCAAGGTCATCGGCAGACAAAACGACCTCTACAGCCTCGGCTCGCGCCTGAGTCAGAAGAGTTGGCTGTTCAACAAGCTGATCTGGGAGCCGATGAATTATGAGGGCTTCCGTCAGCTCAGCTATAACGCCGCGGATCAGAAGAACGCCGAGCTGATGGCGCCGGTGTTCCACAGCATCCCCAAAGAGATCCCCCTGATCGGCACCCATGCCTGGCCGGCTCAGGCGGCGCTGCACGCCGGGATGAAGCACGTCGTGAACGCGATCCCGGATAACTGGCCGATGGCGCTGCACCTCGCCGAGGGCGCGACGCACGCCATCCAGACGCACCAAAGCTACATGGGCTACCGTATCCTCAACGGCTTTCGAAAGAACATGGTGAATCATCCGATGCCGGCGAAGGACCTCGTCTACACCGGACACTATATCGACCACGAGCTGGTCGCGAATATCGAGCATGACTGTGACCTGCGGCTCAAGCGCAAGCAGGACGGCGAGCCGATGCGCTTTTTGCTGTCGATCGGCGGCGCCGGCGCCCAGCGCGCGCTGTTCGGCGCTGTCATCCGATACCTTCTCCCTGCCGTCAGAGAGAAGAAGGCAGCCATCTACGTCAACGTCGGCGACTACAAGGCGGTGTGGGAGGAGCTGGCAGCCGGGATCGACGGGCTCTCCGCGGTGACGACCACCCACTTCAACAACTGGGAGGATACCGCCGCCTTCGCGCAGGACGCGATCGAGGGCAAGGTCGAGGGCGTACACGCCTTCTGGCATGAAAACATCTTTGAGGCGGTCTACTGCACCAACCTGCTGATGCGCTCCGCCGACGTGCTGCTCACAAAGCCCAGCGAGCTTGCCTTCTACCCCATTCCGAAGCTGTTCCTCAAGCGCATCGGCGGTCACGAAAAATGGGGCGCGATCCACAGCGCCGAGATGGGCGACGGCACGCTCGAATGTGAGGATATCCCCCATACCCTGCAAATGGTCAGCCTCTTCCTAAACGAAGAAGCGACGCTTCGCTATATGTGCGACCGGATCAAGGCGAACAAGGCGGCAGGGCTGTATGACGGCGCGTATGAGGTCGTCAAGCTCGCCATGGCGAAGAAGAAAGCCGCGTCGTCACAGGCTCCTTTGTCAGAGCCGACGGAAGATACGCAGCCATAATCACGTCATCGCGAAGCCTTCGGCAAATGTTCCCGCTCTCTCGAAATGACTGAACACTGACCACTAACCATCGGCTACTTGCCACTGAATAAAGGAGAAACAGTATGAAACGATTAACCAAAAAACAAATGCGGATTTTCGCGGTCGGTCAGCTCGGATGGTCCCTGCTCAGCGGTATCATCAGCGCGTGGTTCGTCACCTTTTACCTGCCGACACAGGCGGATATCACCGAAAAAGGCGCGATCCAGTATATCGTGCCCGGCTTGGTGATCGGCGGCTTTTTGACCATTCTCGGTCTGATCACCGCCTTATCCAGAGTCTTTGACGCGATCACCGATCCGTGGATCGCCTCGTTGTCCGACAGAAGCCGCAACAAGCGCGGCAGACGCATCCCCTTCATGCAGTATGCCGCCGTACCGCTGTCTGTGGTAACGGTGCTGCTGTTCTGCGCGCCGGTCAACGCGATCAGCTCGGTCAACATCGTCTGGATCTCCGTCTTTATCGTCCTCTTTTATCTCTTCATGACGATGTACTGTACGCCCTACAACGCCCTGATCTCCGAATTCGGCAAGACGCAGGACGACCGTATGTACATCTCGACTGCGATCTCGCTGACCTTTTTCGGCGGCACCATGCTCGCGTATACGCCGTTCGTATTCGCCGGCTTCCTGCAGGGGAGCGTCGGCTTCGCGTGGAGCTACCGTATCTGCTTCATCGTGCTGGCGGTGATCGCGTGTATCTGTATGCTGATCCCCACCTTCTGCTTAAAGGAAAAGGAGTTTGTCGATACCAAGCCCTCTAACGCGAATATGCTCAAATCACTCGGCGCGACCTTCAAAAACGGCAACTTCCGCACCTTCGTTTTCTCCGACATCATGTACTGGGTAGGACTGACGCTGTTCCAGACCGGTCTGCCGTTCTTCGTCAAGGTATCCATGAACATCAGCGAGGCATACACCATGTACTTCCTCGGCGGCATGACGGTGCTGAGCGCGTGCTTCTATCCCATCGTCTCGAAGCTGGTCAGGAAGTTCGGCAAGAAGAAGCTGGTCGTCGCCGGCTTCCTCGGGCTCGCGCTGGCATATGTGTTCACCGGTCTGATCGGCGTGCTGGGCACCGCCGAGAATCCCGGTCTGCTGGGAATCGGCAAGATCCCGGGTATCGTGTTCGGCGTTGTGATCTGTGTGATCGCGGCGTTCCCGATGGCGCTGCTGGGAATCATTCCGCAGAGCATCGTCGCCGACGTTGCCGAGGCGGACGGTTATGAAAGCGGCGAAAACCGCGAGGGAATGTTCTTCGCGGCGCGTACCTTCGCCATGAAGTTCGGTCAGTCGCTGGCGATGCTGATCTTTACGTCGCTGGCGATCATCGGCACCACCCAGAACACGAACAGCAACGACATCACCGCCTCCACCCTGGGCATGACCATCGTCGGCTTTGTCGCCGTGGGCTTCTGTGTGCTCGGCGCCGTCATCCTGGGCTTCTATAACGAGAAGAAGGTCATGAACACCATCGAGGAGAACCACAAGAAGAAATAAGAAACAAAGAAGTATAAACGAGAATTAAAATGTCATTGCGACGGCACACGTCATCGCAATGACATTGTCATAAAGGTGATAACATGATCAAAAAACTAACCGGTGAACAGGATACCTTTCTCCTGCTCACCGATCATACCGCCTATATCCTCTCAATCACCGAATCGGGGCATCCCGAGCACCTGTACTACGGCGCGAGGCTCGACGCAGACAGCGCCGATGAGCTCAGGGCGCTGCGGCAAAAGCGCGAGTTCGAGCCGGGCAACGCGATCGTCTATGCGCCGGAGTACCCCACCCTCGTGCTCGAGGACATATGTCTGGAGTGTTCCGGCGTCGGTCACGGCGATATCCGCGAGCCGTTTATCGAGCTTGTCCGCGCCGACGGCTCACGCACGACCGACTTTATCTATCAGGGCTATCGGCTGCCCGAGAACGATACGCTGTCAGACAGCCTGCCCTCGTCCTACAGCGCGGACGGTCAGGCGGAGCGCCTTTGCCTGACGCTGGCTGACGGCGCGCTCACGCTCGAGCTCCACTACTGCGTCTATCCCGCGTGCGACGTCATCACGCGCCGGGCGAGGCTGATCAACAACGACAGAGAGCCCGTCGAGCTGGAGCGGCTGTTATCCGTTCAGCTTGACCTGCCGGATGACGGCTGGGCGGTCACGTCCTTCCACGGCGCCTGGGCAAGAGAGATGGAAAAGAGCACCGCGCTCTTTCCGCACGGAAAATTCGTGATCGAAAGCCGCACCGGCAGCTCCTCCAACCGCGCCAACCCCTTCTTCATGCTGCACCGCAGCGACGCCGGCGAGGGTTTCGGCGAGGTTTACGGCTTTAACCTGATTTACAGCGGCAATCATTACGCCGCCATCGAAACCAACGCTTATCATAAAACGCGCGTCGTACAGGGCGTTAACCCCTCGGGCTTCCGCTTCCTGCTCGAACAGGGAGAGAGCTTCGAAACGCCCGAGGCGGTGATGACCTTCAGCGCCGAGGGCTTCGGCGGGCAGAGCCGCCAAATGCACCGCTTCATCCGCGAACATATCCTGCGCGGCGAATGGGCGGATCGGGAACGCCCCGTCCTGCTCAACTCGTGGGAAACGTCCTACTTTAAAATTACCGAGGGCAATCTTGTCGCGCTTGCCAAGGCAGGCCGCGACGTCGGCGTAGAGCTCTTTGTCATGGATGACGGCTGGTTCGGCGACCGCAACGACGACACCCGCGCGCTGGGTGACTGGCAAGTGAACCGCAAAAAGCTACCCGGCGGTATGGAGCGTCTTTCCCAAAAGATCACCGACATGGGGATGCAGTTCGGCGTCTGGGTAGAGTCGGAGATGGTCAACGTCAACAGCCGCCTGTATGAAGAGCATCCCGACTGGGTGATGGAAAGAAACGGTCATTTGCACAGCGAGGGGC
>CADBUN010000100.1 GCA_902797825.1 uncultured Ruminococcus sp.
CATCTTAGGGTTCCATCTTCTTGTCTGGTGGCCGAAGTGTACGCCTGCCTCCAGAAGCTGTTTCATAGAAACTACTGCCATGATTTTCCTCCTTAGGTTCATAAAGCAAGCTAAAAGCTGCTTAACCTCCGCCGCGGTCTTGTATTTTGACAGGACAATTCTCAGCGCCTTGAGCCGGATCACCGGTGACAGGTTACCGCAAATCTCCCTGCTCCGCGTATCATCGGAGCCGAAAGGAGCTGCTGTATCGAACACTTTTTACCGGTTACTGTTTGCTGAAAACACCTACTGTCAAACCGTCGGCGTGCGTAATGCCTAAATATTTTACCACAAATAAAAAAAGAAATCAAGCATTATTCTAAGAAAAATACTTGATTTCTTGTAATTATTTACGTTGTACGATCAGACGATTCATTAATAATTAAAGAATCTGACGTAATTGTACTGAACAACAAATTCCTGAGCTTCATGCCATGAGCTGGAGCACATATTGGTCGCATAGAAGATACGGATGTTGTGCTGGACAGCGGAGCCGCCCTGATCAAAGATAAAGTTAACGACTTCCTTCGCGGTCTCGGAAGGAGCGATCGAAGTAGAACCGTAGTAACCGTTCTGCTTGAGAAGCTGAGCGATTGAGCTGTAGCTTCCGTTCACATAGGTATCTCTGATACACTGGGCAACCAGCGCCATACCGATATAGCCCTCGCCGCCGGCCTCGCCCATCAGGATGCGCTCAGCCATATCTCTGTCTTCATCGGAAAGAGATACGCTGTATCCCACATAGTTATAATCGGGATTGTCGATGTCTAACAGGTAGTCACCGGAGCCGGATGCAGAAATAGTGTTTTCTTCATCATAAGATTCGTCGTCGGATGTGTTGCTGCTTGCGTATGAGGATTCGTTGGACGATGCAACGGGAACCGGCGTCTCGTGAGACTCGGAAGAAGCGGTTGAAGCGGGCTGGCTCTGCGTAGCAGGAGCGGCGGGAGCCTCGGTGGGCGCCTCGGTGGCAGCTTTTTCTTCGAGAAGCGCGCGCTGTTCGCTGACGACTTCCTGAGCTTCTTTCTTGGCTTCATCGATCGTGTTTGCTCTCTTTGTCAGGAGAGCATCCTCATTCGATACTGTATTTTCGTTATTTTCAATTTTGGTTTCTGTTTTAGTGGCATCACTTGCAGCACCTACGCCCGGCGCGAGAATCAGAGTATAAGCGGTCATCAAAAGGGTTACGCACAGACCGATCAACACTATTCTGCGAAATAAATGGGGTGTTGTCTTACTCAAAATTCTGCCTCCTTTAATAAGTATTGTATCGGTGATCCGATATGAAATGTCCCGAGTACACGTATGCCTCGTTTCATTTCGTGTCCTATTTAACCACAAATCCGGAAGAATTGCAAGTTTGTAACATTTGCACAATAATTCTTTTAAAGCATGATAAGCGCCTTTTAATTCATATTTCGAATATTTTTATGTAAAATATGTACATATTCACTAATATTCTGCTGTGCAATTTGCCTTGCTTCACAAAAATATTCGATGACAAAATGTTACAAATTTGTGCCGATTTTTTGCTTTCTTTGGCATTTTTTGCACAGAATTCTCGACTAAAATCGCGTCTTCACCGATTAATCGTATCTTATCCCAAGAAATATAATAATCGTCACATTTACCAAAGAGTCCGAAAAAGCGCGGCCTGCCGTAAACGATCAGCGCTACGACTCTGGCGCATTTGGTATCGATCTCCAGATCGTCAACATAACCGATCCTGCAACCGGTGCAGGCGTTAATGACTTCTTTCTTCCGAAGCTCCTGTAAACGGCACGGCATAAGCATCACCCGTATTACAATATGCATCATAACAGGAAAATATGAATATCCTTCGGCGGATTATATGAACAAGTTGTAAACGATTCTTCACCACACAAAAATCCCCCGATTTTCATCGGGGGGTGAAATTGTTATCCTATATTCATATCAAAAGCGTCAGCCGACTCTTCCTAATACCCATGCGCCTGCTGCAGCATCATGTCCTTGACCTTCATCAAGCGCGTCTGGGTGGAGCGTTCGTTCTCGTCCAGCTTACGGGTGATATAGCGAATCTGTTCCTGTGTTTCGGGAATCATCACGTGCTCCAGCGCGTTGACGCGGCGGCGTGTTTTCTCGATCTCATCCGCCATCAGCTGACAGCTCTTTTCGATCTCGGCAAGGCGAATCAGGTCGGGCAGGACGTCGGAAAGCGACTTCACCGCATCGTCCAAATCAGACGAGGTAAACGCAAAGCCGTAGGAATAGATATCGTTGGGATCCGGGGTACGGGTTTCCGTATCAAAGACCGGGATATCAACGCTCATAACGTTTCGGTAAGAGGTCGTCACATAGACCGCCTGCTTCGGAGCGAGGAGCGCGGTTTTGAGCGTTTCATCACTCATCGAGGATTTTGCCAGAACAAAATTGGCATTTGCACGGCGAATCTGTTCCTCCACGCGCATCCTGAGCGCACGGTTCTCGCGCACCATCTCCAGAAACCGGCGCATCAATTCATCGCGCTTATCCTTTAAGAGCTTATGACCGCGGGTAGCCGTATTCAGTTTTTTCTTGAGCCTGCTCAACTCCATACGAGTCGGGTTGACCTGCTTTACAGCCATGTTATCAGTCCTTTTGTCATCGGATTAATGAAGCCTGAGCGTTCCGTTACCGATTACGATTTATCATAATATTGATCAAGGTACTTATCGTCGATACGCTTCAGCTCGGAGCGCGGCAGGATCCGCAGAAGCTCCCAGCCGAGGTCGAGGGTTTCTTCGATCGAGCGGTTCTTCTCATAGCCCTGAGAGACATATTCGTTCTCAAAGCGATCGGCAAATTTGGCGTACAGCTTATCAATATCGGTGAGAGCGCTCTCGCCGAGAATAACCATCAGCTCCTTCGCGTCCTTTCCGCGCGCATAGGCGGAGAAAAGCTGGTTCATGGTATTCGCGTGATCGGCGCGCGTCTTCCCCTCGCCGATACCCTTATCCTTCAGACGGGACAGAGACGGCAGAACGTCGATCGGCGGCGCTACGTTCTTGCGGTAAAGCTCACGGGACAGGATGATCTGACCTTCGGTGATATAACCGGTAAGGTCGGGGATCGGATGCGTCTTGTCATCCTCGGGCATAGTCAGAATCGGGATCAGGGTGATAGAGCCCTTCTTGCCCTTCTGACGACCGGCTCTCTCGTATAAGGTCGCAAGGTCGGTGTACATATAGCCGGGATAACCGCGTCTGCCGGGAACCTCTTTGCGGGCTGCAGATACCTCACGCAGCGCGTCGGCATAGTTGGTGATATCGGTCATAATGACCAATACGTGCATATCCGCTTCAAAAGCGAGATATTCGGCGGCAGTCAGCGCCATACGGGGTGTGGAGATACGCTCGATCGCCGGATCGTTCGCCAGATTCACGAACATAACGGTACGATCGATCGCGCCGGTCTCCTTAAAGCTTTCGATAAAATAGTTGGACTCTTCAAAGGTGATACCCATCGCGGCAAAGACAACCGCGAACTGCTCGTCGGTACCGCGTACACGCGCCTGACGCGCAATCTGCGCCGCCAGCTGGGCGTGCGGCAGACCGGACGCCGAAAAGATCGGGAGCTTCTGACCTCTGACCAGCGTATTCAGTCCGTCGATCGCGGAGACGCCCGTCTGGATAAACTCCTGCGGATAGTTGCGCGCATAGGGATTCATCGGCAGACCGTTGATATCCAAACGCTTCTCGGGCAGGATATCGGGACCGCCGTCGATCGGCTTACCCATACCGTCAAATACGCGTGAAAGCATATCGGTAGAAACGCCGAGCTCCATAGACTTCCCTAAAAAGCGAACCTTGGAATTAGAGAGGTTGATGCCTGCCGCCGAGTCGAAAAGCTGTACCAGCGCATCTTCACCGTTGATCTCCAGCACCTTACAGCGCCTGACTTCACCGGACGCCAGCTCGATCTCGCCGAGGTCGTTGTAGCTGACGTCGCTGACGCCCTTGACGAGCATCAAAGGACCGGCTACCTCCTGGATGGTTTTATACTCCTTCGGCACGATCAGTCATCTCCCTTCTTGATAATATTGTCGATATCAACATCGAGGTTATAGAGGATATCCTGATACTGCTGATCAACATCATCCTCATGAGTGTATTTAAAGCGTCCGATCCGCTCACGAATCGGCATATTAATCAGCGCGTTCAAATTCGCGCCCTTTGTCAGGGCGGCAGCGCTTTTATCAAAGAACGCCATCACAAGCTGCATCATATGATACTGCTTGTTCAATGTCGTATAAGTATCTATTTCGTGGAATGCGTTCTGATGCAGGAAGTCCTCGCGAATGGAACGCGCAGCCTCGAGCTTGATGCGATCGATATCGGACAACGCATCCATACCGACGAGCTTGACGATCTCTTCCAGCTCACTCTCTTCCTGTAAGAGAGACATAACTCTGGCGCGCAAATCCATCCAGTCATCCGCTACATTCTCCTTATACCAGTTCGCCATTGTATCAACATACAGCGAATAGGACGTCAGCCAGTTGACAGCCGGGAAATGACGCTTGTAGGCAAGCCCGGCATCCAGTCCCCAGAACACCTTGACGATACGCAGGGTTGCCTGTGAGACAGGCTCGGAGATATCGCCGCCGGGAGGCGATACGGCGCCGATGACGGAAAGCGAGCCCTCCTGATCCTCGGTACCGAGGGTGATGACGCGTCCGGCACGCTCATAGAACTGGGCGAGTCTCGAACCCAGATAAGCAGGATAGCCTTCTTCACCGGGCATTTCCTCCAGACGTCCGGACATCTCGCGCAGCGCCTCCGCCCAACGGGAGGTGGAATCTGCCATCAAAGCAACCGAATAGCCCATATCGCGGAAGTATTCGGCGATCGTGATACCGGTATAGATCGAAGCCTCACGCGCCGCAACCGGCATATCGGAGGTGTTGGCGATCAGCACGGTACGCTCCATCAGGCTGTGACCGGTCTTGGGATCAAGCAGCTCGGGGAACTCGTTGAGAACGTCCGTCATCTCGTTGCCGCGTTCGCCGCAGCCGATATAGACGACAATATCTGCCTCCGCCCACTTGGCGAGCTGGTGCTGTACGACCGTTTTACCGGAGCCGAACGGGCCGGGAACGGAAGCGACGCCGCCCTTCGCGATCGGAAACAGCGTGTCGATGACGCGCTGACCGGTGATCAGCGGCATATCGGGAGAGAGCTTTTGCTTATACGGTCTGCCGATTCGGACAGGCCACTTCTGCATCAGGGAAATCTCATGCCTCTCCCCTTTTTCATCCTCGATCACGGCGACGGTATCGGTTACCTTATACTCACCGCTTTTGATCTCTTTGATCACGCCGCTGATTTTGGAGGGAACCATGATCTTATGCAAAACGATCTCGGTCTCCTGAACGGTACCGATCACGTCGCCGCCCTGCACCCGATCGCCGACAACAGCAGTCGCCTTGAACTGCCAGATCTTGTCGCGTTTTAAGGCGGGGACGGAAATACCGCGGCTGAGGTTGTTGCCGCTGACCTTCATGATATCGTCAAGCGGACGCTGGATGCCGTCGTAGATGCTCTCGATCAAGCCGGGACCGAGTTCAACGGAAAGCTGGCTGCCGGTAGAGACGACAGGCTCTCCGGGACCGAGTCCCGAGGTCTCCTCATAGACCTGGATCGAAGCGCGGTCACCGTGCATTTCGATGACCTCACCGATCAGGTTCATATTGGAAACGTGCACCACGTCGAACATATTGCAGTCACGCATACCCTCGGCAATGACCAGAGGTCCCGCAACCTTCTTAATAATACCTGTACTCATTATGTATCATTCCTTTGTATAGTGGTTCGTGTTCAGTGGTCCGGGGTTCCGGAAGCGCCATCAAACGGTTTGATCCTATGAAACCCACTGTTCACTCATTCGCTTTAAATGCGTCCTCAAGAGACGCGGACGGGCAACGCCGTCTCGCCATGTAGATCACGGATCACCGACCACGGATCATTCGTTAAAGATATCGCTGCCGACAGCCTTTTCCACCGAGATCCTGATCGCCGAGAGTCCCTCGCCCGTATTGCCGGTAACACCCGGAATCAGGATAATGGCAGGTGAAGGCTCGCTGCGATACTTCGCGATCTCTTTATCCAAAAAGGCGGCAGCCGCCTCGGTGATATAAATTATCGTATAGCTCTTGCTTTGACATAATTTCTTAAAAACGGCGACATAATCCTCAGAAGGATCAAAAAAGTAGGTATCAAGACCGAGAGCGGCAAAACCGTAGACGCTCTCTTTATCGCCGAATACAGCTATTCTCTCAGACATACATACTCCTCAATCTTTCTTTGATCGTGCTCTCGGACAGGTTATTTACCTTTGCCGAGAGGATCATCCGCACCGCTTTGAGTTCATTTTGGCGCGCGATAATATACGCGACGATCGGACCGATTCCGAAGGGCTCCCATTTCTGAGGCTTCATCACGGCAGTCAGATAGTCGTCGCACCACTTTTCAAACGCGGACATCGAAACGCCGAGCGCGTCAACAGCGGCGCGGTACTCGGTCGTCCCGAGATAAGTCAACACCGCATCCTCTCCCTCGACCGCCGCCAGCGAAAGCTTTTCAACGTCAAGGGTATCGCAGGCAGCCATGGATCTGCGGATGAAATCGAGCTTCTTGTGCGTTCTGGCGCTGCGAAGGGCGATCTTGATATCGGAGGAAGCGACAAACAGTTCACAATAAAGGCGAATAATCTCGTTATCATCCTCATGACCGAGGTGATAAACATATTCCATACACGCCTTATCAATGATTAAATCACAGAGCTGACCGTCGGAGGTCTGCAGGATCGCAGACATCGCTTCCTTCGCCGGCTCCCGTAAATAATCGGGAAGCTCGCCGTATTCGCGCGATTTGAGCGCCCGGTATAGCTTCTCGGGATCTTCGACAGCATTCCCGATCCATAATCCGTCCGGCTTGCTGTCGCGCGTAATGCATTTTACCGCTACCTTTAGATTATGAAAATCATGATGAACCAACAGGAAGTTGAGCGTCGAAAGATCATCGACCGATTCGGCGACGAAATCCCAAAGCTTCTTTTCCTCGATCGCCAACAGCTCCTCGGGACGGTGATCGGCGTTATCGCCCCATCCCTTATCGCGCAAGAGCCGCATCACGGCGTCTGTATCCTTGGCAGCGAGTAAAGAAGCGAGATCCGCATCGGAGAGCAGCTTCGTTTCTTTGAATCGGATACGGGCTACCGCATAGGTATACTCCTGCTGTTTTGGTTTCTTCTTCATCAGAACAGCAGCCTCCCTGCCTTATCACAAAGGTTTTCGGCTTCGCCGGCAAATATCGCGTCAAAGGAACAATTCTGTTCAATGCCGCCGTAGCGAAGGATGAAGCCCGCCTCGATCGGCGCGGTCTCGTCGCTGAGCGTGACGCCGCCACGGGCAGCCTGACTCAGCCGACCGATAAAGCCGTTTGGCAACCGCGATAAATCCTTCTTGCCGAAGAGAATCACACCGTCCTCGGGCTGAGAGTACTTGGCGACCATCTTTTCGATCAGCGCAAAGTACGCTTCCCCGGGCAGGTTCTTTGCCTCGCCGAGCCCCTTTTGCAGCATCTCGGAGATAATACGCTGTTTTGCAGACAGCATCACGCGCTTTTCCTCAAGCTCGGCGGCAGAATCACCGCGCTTCTTGATATCCGCTACGTGCAGGGCGGTCTTTTCCTTACCGTCAGCGATGATCTGTTCCGCCTCTTTTTCAGCCGAAGCGATCACAGCGTTTGCCTTTTTCTGCGCCGCTGCAACAATAGAATCACACGCCGCTGCGGTAGAGGCTTCTATCTGTTGTATGATCTTATCAATACCGGACATTCTGTTTCTCCAATTATACCTGAATCCCGTGGATACCGTTGACAGCCAGGATAGAGATCAGCAGCGCTAAGATCGCGTAGGTCTCGACCATCGCAGGCAGGATCAGCGCTTTACCCATCTGATCGGGCTTCTTGACAACGGTTCCGATACCGGCGACCGAGCACTTGCTCTGATGTACCGCGGAAAAATAACCCGCAAAGGCGATCGGCAGAGAAGCCGCAAAGTAGAGAGAGCCCTTGAGCAGGGAGATCTCTTCCACACCGCCGCCGAGCAATCCGACATTCGAGAGGATCAAGAAGCCGACGAGCAGGCCGTAGATGCCCTGGGTAGCAGGAAGCAGCTGGAAGATCAGCACCTTACCGAAGAGATCGGGCTGTTCGCTGAGAACGCCTGCCGCCGCGACGCCTGCCTTACCGACGCCGATCGCGGAGCCGATACCGGCTAAGAAGGTTGCGAATGCCGCGCCGAGAAGCGCGAAGAATAAACCTGAGTTGTTGAGTATTTCTGCCATGTTAGTTTTCCTCCTTGACTGTATAATGCTTGGTATTAATTCTAAATGGATTGAATCCTTTTCCGCCGCCCGTATAGAACTTGCCGAAGAATTCAACAAATTGAAGCCTGTTGGTATGGACGTAGGCGCCCAGCGCGTTAATGCCGATGTTGACGCCGTGTCCGATGATAAAGATGACGATGAAGCCCAGGATACCGATGATGCTGTCCCCCATCATGCTGCCGATCTTATTGAATACGGTAGCAATAACGCCGGTCGCCAGTCCCAGCGCCAAAAGGCGGCTGTAGGACAGAATATCGCTCAGATAGCTTGTCGTGCCGTACAAGCCGTAGACGCCCTTCGCCAGGCGGATGATCGGATTCTTGCTTTCTCTGCCGCTGAAGATCAGGATGATGAGCGCGCCGACGCCTGCCATGATACCGCCGACGGTGGCATAGCTCGCAGGGAGCGTAAAGCCGGCGATATTCTGCACCATATCCATGGTGAGCAACGCCGTAATGCCGCCGCCTACCAGCAGATACCAGCTGACGGAATCATAAATCACCGCCAGATAATCCTTCTTCTTGATATTGTTATAAATCAAAATCGCCAGTCCCGTAAACAGGTGAATAATGCCGAGCAGGAAGCTGAACATCAGCATCCGCATCGGATCGTCAACGGGATTGAACCAGATCGGCGTGACAAGTCCCGGAATATTCGGCGGCGCCGTATGGAAGAAGGTCTCGGATATGACCGTCACCGCGTCGCCGAAGAACGAGCCGAACAGCAAGCCCCAGAAGGTAGTGGAGATACCGCACCAGAAGAACATCTTCAGGCTCTTTCTCAGCCCTTGCTCCATGCCCTTGAACTTCAACAGGCATATCGCACAGGCGAGCGCCATCACGATGCCGTATCCGGCGTCTGAGAACATCAGACCGAAAAAGACATAATAGAAGATCGCCATAACAGAGGTGGGGTCCGCCTCATGCCGGTCGGGATAGCTGTAGGTCGCGAGAACCGTTTCGGTCGGTTCGGCGAACTTGTTATTTTTGAGCTTGACGGGCGCGTCGTCGTTCGTCGCTTCCTCCAGCTCCACCTCGGCTTCAAAGGAATCTTGGAGATACCGTTTGAGCTTTTCCGCATCCGGATCGGGGATATAACCCGACAAAACAAAGGTGTTGCGCGACGTGACGATATCGTCATAGACGGCGTAACGCTCCGCCTTCATCACGTAATAATCCTCGAGGAAGCTGAGCTTCTCGGCGTATTTGGCATATGCCTTGATGTTGTTCTCGGCTTCGAGGATCCTGCCGTCGCGGTTACTCAGGTGTTTGTTGATCTCCTTCTCGCGCGTCTTGGGGATCACGGGCGATATGTAGGACGGATATTCAAACCCGATCCGCCGCAGCGCGTCGGAGACCGTATCGGCGTCTTTGCGCGAGGTCAGGATAAACACGCAGGTCTGGTTCGAATCGGAGGAGATAATCTCAACCTCGATCCCTTCGACCTCGGGGATTATCGCCGCAAGCTCGGTGAGAATCTCGGTAGACGTCTTAGCCCCGGCGAACTTGCCAATCAACGCGCGGGTGGTCGCCGTACCGGTGAAATTCATCGGCACATCCAGACTCAGCCAAGGTTGAATCACCTCGAGCTGCGACTGATATTTAACCTTTTCCGCTAAGTTGGTATCAATATTCTTTTGACACGATATGATATCGTATGCGATCCGAAGGATATCCGGGGTTTCGTTTACCAGCTCGTCGTATCGCTGCCGGGTGATTTGCTCGCGCCCCTTAAAGGAACTGAGCAGCCCTTTCTTCCGCGGAACATAACGGGAGAGAATCTCGTTCGCTTCTTTCGCGGTAGATGACAGATGCTGGTACTGCGCCTGAAAGGCAGAGGTATCGTCCTTATAAAAGACGCTGTCCTCGATATTGAGGTTCTCGATCTCGACGACGCCCTTGCGCTGCAGCGCTTCCAAAATATCCTTGCAGTATTTGAGCAGCGCGTATACATAGATACGCTGCATTTTGAGCACAGCCATGATGCTCCTCCTTACTGCTGTTTATTACACTAAGGTTTCCTGAATCAGTTTATTGATTAAATTTTGCTTTTGCTTGACGGTTTTCTCGGTTAAAGCCTCGGCTTCCTTCAAAGCCTGATCCCTGCGCTGACGAACGAGCTCATCCGCACGGGACTGCGCCTCCTGCGCCGCCTTGCGTTCAAAGGCGTCTGCCTTCTGCTTCGCCTGATCTGTCATCTCCTGCGCGCGCGCTTCGGCGTCGGAAAGGATCTGTTCGGCTTTCAGCTCGGCTGCCTCCTGCATATCATTCGCTTTCAGCTCGGCTTCTCTGACTCTATCTATTGTGGATGCTGCCATTATTTCACCACCATATTGTGTATTCTATACTATAATAACCTTAAAACCTCGTGAAGTCAAATACTTTTTATACGATTTTGAACAAAAACCCAATAATGTATGATGACCGTGATGGGTGAATTCAACATTTTAATTCGAATTTAGAATATTTTATACAGAATATCCAATTCCGTATCTCAAAACAGCCTGAAACCAAGCATTCTTACAAAACCATCCACAGCCGCTTTGACATCTATCGCAGGGAGATGGTGAGATAATAATACTAATCCTTAATAAAAACCTTTATCATCTATTGCGATAAATTCCGCATAGCTTTGTTGAGCTCCTTGACATACGACA
>CADBUN010000101.1 GCA_902797825.1 uncultured Ruminococcus sp.
CAGCCTTTCCCTTTATCTCGACAAGGCGCAATCCGGCTTCGGCGATCGCTGAGCCGTTCATGCCCGTCGTCAGGGCGGAGCGTGTTCATTTGTCAGAAAAACGATAGACAAAATATGATAGAAATGCTATAATCATAAATAATCAATCGAAAGCTGTAGGAGAGAAGAACATGAGAAAAGGAATCAAAAGACTGATTATCACGATAATTGTCCTCGTTTTGGTTGTGACGATCGCGTTTTCGTCCGTCTTTGTGCTGGCAAAGACCAAGAAGATATTTATCAATAAATGGTTTGTGAATGAAAAGAACAGCACGATCGGCGTAGACGTCTCCTCCTATCAGGCGGATATTGATATGAATAAGCTCAAGGAGCAGAATATCGCTTTCATCTATATCAAGGCGACAGAGGGCAGCAACACGCAGGACGACAGATTTGCCGAGAATTGGAAAAACGCCGAGAAGGCAGGGCTGTTGTCGGGCGCGTATCATTTCTTCTCTTATGACAGCGACGGAAAAACCCAGGCGGAGAACTTTATCAAAACCGTAGGGACAAATCTCAAGGGCAGGCTGCTCCCGGCGGTTGACGTAGAGTATTACGACGATAAAGAGAAGAATCCGCCCGAGAAAGAAGTCGTCATCCGGGAGCTGAAAAGCTATCTCGATACGATCGAAGCCGCCTACGGCGTCAAGCCCTTGCTCTATACCAGAGCCGATATTGAGAAAAAGTACCTTCAAGGTGAATTTGACGAATACAAAAGATGGATGTCCAGCTTGTATTCGCCGCTTGGCTGGAACTATAAGGGCGACTGGTATCTCTGGCAGTATTACAACAGAGGGAAGCTCGAGGGATATACCGGCGGAGAGCCCTATATCGACATGAATGTGTTAAACAAGGATAAGAGTCTGGACGATTTGATCGTCAAGTAGGAGAGCTCATCTCGTCTTATAAAAAGCATCCCCGACCATCGTCGGTCTGCTTTTACGCAAAACCGTCATTGCGAAGGGCGCAAAGGTTAAGGGAGAGATTGCCGTGTCGGAACCCGAGTTCCTCCTTTCAATGACAATCTGAAATGCGCCCCGTGGCAATCTCAATCGTGCTTGTCATTCTACAAATAAAAAATAAACAGCCGCTGCTTCACGGTACGTGTCTTTCGCGACCGATGAAGCAGCGGCTTTATACTAATCCTTGATAAAGGTTTTTATTAAGGATTAGTATTATGAATGAGTTTATTGGTTATGATTATGGTGGTGTTCGTGATGATGCTCATGATGGTGGTCATGGTGATGTTTAAGTGCCGCCATCTTTTCTTTTACCCTTATTTCACGCAGGGCGTAGATGTAATCGAGCAGGACGGCTTTGAAATCCCCGGTGGCGACCTCCAGCGTTCTGCCGTCGCTGTCGTTGGTGATGGTGCAGGTATCCCTGCCGACGGTGAGCGTGAAGGCGTTTCCCGTCAGGCTCTCTGATTCGGAGAGTCCCAGGTCAACGTCGTTCGTAACGGACAGGATCTCGCGCCGGAAGCTTCTCTCCGCCAACAGGAATTCCCCCAGCAAGCCATAGCTTTCGTCCTCAAAGACTACATACGGGACAGGATGTTGATGTTCGGAAATTTTGATCTGATACTTCATCGTCAGTCTCCTTCATATACCGGGTACGCGGTCGTGATCTTTTTGTCACCGTCGAGATACATATCAATTTCCAGCTCGTCACAGTAGCCGATCCAAAGCGAGCCGCTCGGGTTGTTCGGATTGTTGATCGCGTCGTTATAGGCGGTGTTGATGGCGTCTACGACCTGCTGGGGCGTCCAGCTCTCGGGGTAGAAGGAGCTAAAGCCGTTTTTCCTGACGCCGCTTACCTCCACCTTGCCCGTGAACACGCCGTTTTCGTCGGTCTTTGAGCGTGTGCCGTCGATCACTTTTCCCTTGCTGTCCGATACCCTTGTATAGTGATATCCCGTCGCCTTGCCCTTGCCGTTGATGGTGCCGTCAAAAATATGCGCCAGCGTATTCTTTGCGAAGTGTCCGGTGTTTTTCAGCTTATTGATATCCGCCATCGTGTAGGACGCCTCTGCGGATGCTTCGCTTGATCGAGTCGGCTGAATACGCTCGGTGCCCTGAGCCGAGGAAACGGCGCTTGGGCTCGCCTGCTGAGTGGCTTTCGGCGTTCCGGCGCCGCAGCCGGCGGTGAACGCGAGGAGCATCACGGCGAAGGCGATCGCGATCAGCCTGTTGAGCTTCTTCAAAATAATTCCCCCTGACGGATAAGTCGCTTATACTGCTTATATCCTATCACAATCCGATCCGATTGTAAATACGAATAAAGCCATATGGGATGATGATTTCCTGTTATGTGCGAAGTATCACCGAGAAAATCCCCCTATCACCAAAAAGAATCGCCGAATCATATTGACAGGCGAATCACGGTTTTGTATTATAAAAGAGCAAATACCCGAAATAAATACTCGGAGTGCGAATGATGAAAAGATATGTATTCGACGACGCCGAACGAGCGGCGTTGGAGGGGTTGCGTGTCCCGCTTGCAATCTATCAGTTTTTGAACAAACGCGTTGTAACGGTTTTGGTGTCCGACGGCTTTGTCGAGCTGTTGGGCTATGACAGCAGAGAGAAAACGATCTACGCGATGGATAATAATATGTATGAGGATACGCATCCCGACGACAAGTCGCGGATTGCCGACGCGGCGGTGAGATTCGCCACCCAAGGCGGCAAGTATAATGTCGTTTACCGCACGCGTTCTCATAAGGACGGTGACTACCGGATCGTGCACGCGATGGGCGAGCACGTTTATGCCGCTGACGGTACGCGGCTGGCGTATGTCTGGTATACGGATGAGGGGCTGTATTCCGCCCAGGCTCCCCACAAGCTGCCCGAGGCAAGCTTTGATATCCGGCACGCGCTGCAGGATAAGAGCGTGTCGGCTGCCAGTAGCTATGATGTGCTGACCGGACTGCCCACGATGTCCTATTTTATTGACCTTGTCAACCAGTGGCGGCGCAATCACCGGGGCGGCAACGGCGATACGGCGATCGTGTATATGAACCTGTACGGCATGAAGCACTATAATCGTCGGTTTGGCTTTGCGGAGGGCGATCATTTGCTGCAGCGGTTCGCCGCGATTCTCGAAAGACGCTTCGGGCAGGAAAACTGCAGCCGCTTCGGCTCCGATCATTTTTGTGTATTTACCACGACAACTCAGCTCGAAGAAACCCTCGAGCACGTCTTTACCGACTTTCGGTCGGATAAAACGGGACCTTCTCTGCCTGTCCGCGCCGGCATTTATCCCGAGATCTACGGGATCCTCGGCGTGAGCGCCGAGTGTGACCGTGCCAAATATGCCTGCGATAGCCTGCGGAATATCCGGACCTCCGACTTCCGCTATTTTGAAAAATCCATGTTATCTCAGGCTCAAAAACGCCAGTATTATATTGATCACCTGAACCGCGCGCTGGAGGAAGGATGGATTCAGGTTTACTACCAGCCCATCATCCGCGCCGCGAACCGCCGTGTCAGCGATGAAGAAGCGCTGGCGCGTTGGATCGATCCGGTCAGAGGGATGATCCCTCCGGACGAATTCATCCCCGTGCTGGAGGAGGTCGGGCTGATCTATAAGCTTGATCTCTATGTTTTGGAGCAGGTGCTCAGGAAGATTCGGATTCAGGAGCAGGAGGGGCTATATGTGGTGCCGACCTCGATCAACCTGTCGCGGTCGGATTTTGACTCCTGCGATATGGTTGACGAGATTCGCCGCCGTGTTGACGCCGCCGGCGTCAGCCGCAGCTTGTTGAATATCGAGGTTACAGAGAGCACGATCGGCAAGGACTTTGACTATATGAAGTCGCAGATCATCCGCTTCCGCGAGATGGGCTTCCATGTCTGGATGGACGATTTCGGCAACGGCTATTCTGCGCTTGATATGCTGCAAAGCATCCATTTTGACCTGATCAAATTTGATATGTATTTTATGAAGCAGTTTGCCGGCAACGACAAGAGCCGTATCCTGCTGACCGAGCTGATCCGCATGGTGATCTCGCTGGGCATGGATACGATCTGTGAGGGCGTTGAGACCGAGGAGCAGGTCTCGTTCCTGCAGGAGGTCGGCTGCACGATGATGCAGGGCTACTATTTCTGTCGTCCGATCCCGATGGATACCATCCTCGAGCGGTACCGTTCCGGTACCCAGATCGGCTTTGAAAACCCCGACGAATCCGACTACTTCGCGGCGATCGGTAAGATCAATCTGTACGATCTCGCCACCCTCTCCAACGATGACGAGACGGTGTTGGAGCATTACTTCAACACGGTACCGATGGCGATCGTCGAGTCAACCGACGAAGCCTTCACGCTGGTGCGCTGCAACACCACCTACCGCTCGCTGATGATGAGGCTGCTCGGATATTTCCCGATCGGTCGGCGCGTGAGCTACAAGACGGGCGACGGGATCACAAACCGCGACTTTTTGAACGCGATTCAAGAATGCGCGAACAAGGGCGGCAAGATGCTTTTGGAGGATCGGCTTTCCGACGGCACCGTGCTGCAGGCCTTTTTGAAGAATATCGCCCGCAACCATGTCACCGGCGCCAGCGCGGTCGCGATCGCGGTGCTGACGATCACCCATCCCGAAAAAAGCCCGGCTTCGTTTCACCATCATGACAAGACGCTGACCTCCGATTGATTCACCCTGTATGTGCCGTTATTCGAACGGGGCGGTATGCGGAATTCTCCGCAATAGATATTAAAGTGTTTTATTGCTACTTAGTATCAAAGCCTGTTGAGGCGTTACCCTAAGGATACGGAGTCGTTAGTATTGAAAATCAGTAAGAATTACGGAAAAACAAAGTGCGCCTGTTACCTTGGCTTTGTCACACAGGCGATCTCGGCGAACTTTGCGCCCCTTCTCTTTTTGACTTTTCATCAAGCCTACGGCATCTCGTTCTCCGCGATCGCGATGATATCCGTCGTGTTTTATGTCACCCAGCTGATCGTGGATATCGTATGCGTCAGGCTCGCGGATCGCTTCGGATACAGGGCGTGTATGGTCGCCGCGGAGATCGTGTCGGCGGTCGGGCTGGCGGGTTTAGCTTTTGTGCCCGATCTCCTGTCAAATCATCTGTTGGGCATTTTGCTCTGCGTGGTGGTTTATGCGATCGGGAGCGGACTGATCGAGGTGCTGTGCAGCCCGATCATCGAGGCGTGTCCGTTCGAAAACAAAGAGAAGATGATGAGCCTGCTCCACTCGTTCTATTGTTGGGGCACGGTGGGCGTGATCGCCGGCTCTACGCTGTTTTTCTCCTTGTTCGGTATTCAATATTGGCGGATCTTGGCGTGCATATGGGCGCTGATTCCGCTTTATAACGTGATGAATTTTGCCGCCTGTCCGATCGAACCGATCGTTGAGGACGGCAAGGGCATGACGATCGGTCAGCTGTTGAAAACAAAAAGATTCTGGCTGTTCATCATCCTGATGATATGTGCCGGCGCGTCGGAGATCACCATGGCGCAGTGGGCTTCCGCGTTTGCGGAGTCGGCGCTGCACGTTCCAAAGACCTGGGGAGACCTTGCGGGACCGTGCGGCTTTGCGGTTTTGATGGGACTGAGCAGGATGCTGTACGGAAAGTTCGGGGATAGAATCGACTTGTCCGTATTCATGATCCTGTCCGGCGCTTTGTGCTTTGTCAGCTATCTTCTGACGGCGTTCGCCGGCATCCCGGTGATGGGGCTGATCGGCTGTATGGCGTGCGGCTTCTCGGTCGGTATCATGTGGCCGGGCTCCATCAGCATCAGCGCAAGGACCATCCCGGCCGGCGGAACCGCGATGTTCGCGCTTTTGGCGCTGGCAGGCGATATCGGCGGCACGCTCGGCCCGGCGGTCGTCGGTAATGTATCTCAGCTCTCGGGCGATAACTTACAGGCAGGTATTCTCGGCGGCATCGGCTTTCCGCTGACGCTGGTCATCTGTGTGGCGGTCGCGCGGCGATGGAGTCGACCTAATACTAATCCTTAATAAAAACCTTAAAGACAAAAGCGTCAAGCTGAATCATACGGTGACATAGGGCATAAACAAGATAATGTCATTCAACAATGAGGATGACTCGAAAGGAACACGATGAAGAGAATTCTCGCCTACGGCGATTCTAATACATGGGGCTTTGATCCCGAAAAATTCGAACGATATGCCGAAGCGCTCCGCTGGACGGGACTGCTCCAAAAGGCGCTCTCAGGGGACGCGCTGATCCTGGAGGAGGGCTTGTGCGGCAGAACGACGGTCTTTGATGACGAGAGCATCCCCGGCGCAAACGGGCTTGCCGCGTTACCTGCGATACTGGAAGCCGACCGTCCGCTTGACGCGGCGATCATCATGCTCGGCACCAACGACTGCAAAAGCATTTTCAGCGCCTCGGCGGAAGAGATCACAGCCGGGCTGGAGCGATGTTTGATAAAAACAGCGGAAGTTGTCAACCCTGAAAACATTCTGCTGATCTCTCCGCTTGAACTGGGTGAAGCCGCTTTACGCTTTGGCTATGACGACCGATCCCTGGCGGTCAGCAGAGAGCTCAGACAGGCTTATCAAGCGCTGGCCGACCGATACGGAACCGCCTTTCTTGCCGCTTCTGAGGTGGCGCAGGCGAGCGATATCGACGGTCAGCATTTGACGCCGGAGGGACATTACGCATTTTATGAAGCCGTTTTGAATGTGATCGACTCCATGCTTTGAACTCGTTGATCGTGAACGGATGAATTTTGCATAATCAACATGATAATGAATCATCAATAATGATAAATACAAGGAGAACATGATGGATTACAGGACAATGGTAAACCCGACATATCTTACCGCCAAGAGCACCGTGTTTATGCTCGCGATTGCCGGTAATGAGGATGCGAAAAGAATGATCGCCGGACTGGGGCTGGAAGAAACGCTCGCCAAAAGAGACTCGTCCGATACCCTCGTCTCAGAGGCTGACGCAAAAGCGCTGATGACAGGCGTGACGGTAGCGATCGAGGCGCGTTACGCCGCTCTTTCCAGAACGCTGAAAAATGACGGCTGGAAGAATCTGCTGGACGTCGCCTGCGGTTATACGCCGAGGGCGATCTTCTGTCAAAAGAACGGGATTGCCTACGCAGGCTTAGACGTCCCCGTCGTCGCGGAGGAGCTGCAGCAATTCGCCGATAAGGAAGGACTCGGCAAGGTCTACTTCGGCGGAGACGCGACGAATGCCGCTTCGCTTAACGCTGCCGCCGAGGGGCTTGAGGGTGAGGTGCTGATCTCTTGCGAGGGACTTTTAGGTTATCTTTCGCTTTCAGAGTTCGATCAATTTCTTGACGGCATACGTCAGATACTGGAGAAGCACTCGGGCGCGTTTGTGACCTCGGATCTGGGCGTGAAATATGAGCCGTTCGCAAAAGCAAACATGAGCGATCCCGACGCCTACGACGCTTCG
>CADBUN010000102.1 GCA_902797825.1 uncultured Ruminococcus sp.
CCGCCACACGAGTACGAGAGTGGTCACACCTGACCGCTCTCAGCGAGTACGGCGAGCGACGACGCCAACAAAGCTATGCGGAATTTATCGCAATAGATGATAAAGGTTTTTATTTGGGATTAGTATTAGCAATCAATGGATGAATCCCTCTTTCTCCGTCCGGTTTCCTCGTTATTTACAGGTCTCCGATACGGATGACGGAGCCGATTTCAATGCTTTCGAGCTGACTGCACTTTTCTTCAAATTCACTCAGCGCCAGCGGCTCGGTGATGAAGGCGATCTCGTTTTCCGGCGCGTTCTCTCTCGTCTGAATATGGATATCGCCAAAGACGGCTCTTGCGTTATGATATGCGGCTTCGGGAGCCTCCGCTACACCGCGGACGAACATCGCGCGAACGCTTTGCGAATAGGGGAGGACGGAGCTGTTGTCCGAATCCGCCCAGGATAAGTACTTGCGTGATTTCAGGTGCTTGATGCTGTCAACGATATCGGCTACCACCGCGCTCGCGGTCGGCAGCTTGCCGGCGCCCTTGCCGTAGAATACAACGTCGCCGGTACAGTCGCCGCGTACCATGATGCCGTTGAATACATCGTCAATGTTCGCAAGCTGGCTGTTGTTGGGCACGAACATCGGCGCTACGATGATGTCGATGGTGTCCTTATCGAGCTTCTTGACAGAGCCGATCAGCTTGATGACGCCGCCCCAGGCATTGGCGTATTCGACGTCTGCCGCTGTGATCTTGGTGATCCCCTCGGTATGTACCGCGTCGGGATAAATATGCTTGCCGAAGGCAAGAGAAGCGAGGATACAAATTTTTCTGCAGGCGTCATAGCCCTCGACGTCAGCCTCGGGATTGCGCTCCGCATAGCCCAGCTCCTGCGCCAGCTTCAGCGCTTCGTCAAAGCCCATTCCCTCATGGATCATCTTCGTGAGGATGAAGTTGGTGGTGCCGTTGAGGATACCGGCGATCTCGCTGACATTGTTGGCGACCAGACACTGGTTGATCGGACGGATGATCGGGATACCGCCGCCGACCGACGCCTCAAAGAGGAAGTTGGCGTTTTGCTCTGAGGCGATCGCCAGCAACTCCGCGCCGTAAGCGGCGACAAGCTCCTTGTTGGAGGTCACGACGCTTTTTCCGCAGCTCAGGCATTCCTTGACGAACTCATAGGCAGGATGCAAGCCGCCCATGGTCTCGACGACAACACGAACCTCGATATCATTGACGATATCCTTGTAATCCTTGGTGAAGCGATCCGCGAACGGAGAATCGGGAAAATCTCTCAGATCAAGGATGTGCTTAACGTTGATTTCTTCACCGATGGCGGCGAAGAGCTTTTGCTTGTGGGTATAGAGTATTTCCGCTACGCCGGAACCGACGACGCCGTGTCCCATGATTGCTACTGATATCATTTTATTTCTCCTTTATCCCAATTTCGTTATTCACCGGCTTGTGCGTTGCCCTCGGCGCCGCCTTCTCCGCCGCCCTCCGGGCTGCTTTCCGCGCCGCTGGCTGCTGCGCCGCCGCCTTCACCGCTCGATGCGGAAGAAGCGGAGGATGAGCTGCTGCCATCGGAGCCGGAGCTGCTGCTGCCGGTATCGCTGCCGACGGATTCGGAGGTTCCGCCGGAGGATGACTCTCCGCCGCTGGAGGCATATGCCGAATAGGTTTCGTTGCCTTCGTATGCCGCGGAAGAATCCGGCCCGTCATACGCGGCGTGTCCGCCGCCGCTGAGCCCTCCGGCGCTGTGTACGCCGTTACAGTAAGCCGGCATATGGTCAGAGGTATAATAGCCGGTCGCGGTATCGGAGCAGTAGGAGGCTGCCAACAGTCCCGAGCCCTTACAGTAGGTCGCCGGGATGATGGTATCCGGCATGGTGAATTCCTTATAGGTCTTGTTCTTCAGATAATTTGCCATTACCTTCTGCCATACGATGGTGGACAGACCGTAGTAGTTAACGCTGTCGGGCTGGTCGTAACCCATCCAGCAGGCGAGCGTACAGTAGGGAGACGCTCCGACGAACCACAGGTCGCGGTCATAGTCCGTCGTACCGGTCTTGCCGGCGATATCCCAGCCCTGGATCTGGGCGTAGGAGGAGGCGGTATGGCTCGATGTCATGACGTTGTATTTGAGCAGACGATTCATGATATACGCGGTATCGGGCGTATACGCCTCGATGGGGGTGTTGTTGCGGTTATCGAGGATGATGGTATCGTTCTGATCGGTTACATAGTAGTAGGTGTAGGGCTCATAGTATAATCCGCCGTTGCCGATATACTGCATCGCGGCAGCCATCTCGCGGACGGTGCAGCCGCCTTCCATACCGCCGAGCGACAGGGCGCCGACGTTGGACTTGTCCGCGTCGCCGAGGTTCTTGAAGCCGAGGTTGTTGGTCGCCTGGTCATAGGCGCGGCCTACGCCGATGAGCTCCATCGTCTGTACGGCGCACGCGTTGGACGACCAGGACAGCGCCTCGGGAACCGTCATATACTGGTTATAGCCCTCGTAAGAGTTCGGGGGACCTGCCTGCCAGTTGCCCCAGTAGTCCATCTTCCATTTCTCGATGGGCTGGTCCTTGGTCAGTGTCGAATAGTTGTAGATACCCTCGTCGATCGCGATCGGATAGGGGATGATCGCCTTGATCGAGGAACCGGGCTGGAGTACCGAGTGTGAAGCGCGGTCCCACTCGAGGTTGCCTTCCTTTTCCTTTGAGGAGCCTACCGTAGCGATCACGCGTCCGTTATAGCCGACCATCGACATCGCCGTCTGCAGGTCATAGTCATAATCCGCGTTGGATTTCATCGCCTCCTGCTCGATCATCGTCTGGGCTTCGGTATCCATCGCGCAATAGATCTTCAAGCCCTCGGTATAGAGCTTCAGAGAAGCGGCGTCCTCGCTGATGTCATAATATTTTGCCAGATCGCGGCACAGATCCCAGTACATCTGGTCGATATACCAGTTCTGAATCGCGACGCTGTTCTCGTCCTCGTCCTCGTCGTCGTTGTTATCGCCCCTGCCGACAAAGGTCATGTTGGCGGATTCCGCCATCGCCTGGTCGTATTCTTCCTTTGTGATCATATGCTGGTCATACATCTGGTCGATGACGGTCTCGCGGCGTTCCTTGTTGTTTTCGGGATAGATCAGCGGATTCCAGCGCGAGGGGTTCTGGGTGATGCCGGCGATCGCCGCGCATTCCGCGATGGAGCATTTGCCGATCGGCTTGTCAAAATACAGCTCCGAGGCGGCTTCGACGCCCTGACAGTTGTTTCCGAAGTTAACGACGTTCAGATACGCTTCGATGATATCGTCCTTGCTGTATTCGCGTTCGATATTCAGCGCGCGGAATATCTCCCTGAGCTTACGGGTGAGAGATACCTCGTTGTCGTCGGTGATGTTTTTGATCAGCTGCTGGGTAAGGGTAGAGCCGCCGTAGTTGTTCTTGCCGGTCACGAGCGACAGGATCGCGGAGCCGGTACGGTACCAGTCAACGCCGTGATGATCGTAAAAGCGCTTGTCCTCGATCGCGACGATTGCCTGCGGCATCGCCTTCGGCATTTCGCTCAGATTCACCCAGATACGGTTTTCCGTTCCGTAAAGCGTTTGGTATTCTTCAAAATCGCCTGTGTCCTTATTCTCGACATAGATAAAGGAGCTCAGGTTCATGGAACGGGCGTTCAGGTCGATACCGGTCGGCTCGTTGGCGATCTTCATGACATAGATGCCCAGGGAGATGCCGACGATGATGCCGGCTACCACCAGCACCAGCACGACCGTGAGCAGGATCCTTCCCAATACCGAGAAAAAGCCGCCCACACCGCTCTGCTTTTTGGGGCTGACGTCGATTTTGTCTGTATATTTACTGATATCGGTTTTTCTCATGTTATTCCTCCTGATAATCTGTGAGATGAACTGAGAAATATATTTATAATTCAATACAATATATATTGCAATTATACCACTTTTCGGTAAAAAAATAAATAGCTTTTTCTAAAATAACAGAGATTTTTCACAAGAAACGAGACTCAAAAATAGGAATATTAGATAAATATCGGGCAAAACTAACCCGGTGAGGTGATCGTTTTGAAAAAACTGATTCTGATTTCGGGCTTGATACTGGCGGTCTATCTGATCCTGATGACCGTGATCGCGCCGCAGGCGGACGCGCCCTCGGCGGTAGCGGTCAAGGCAGGAGAAGGCGCCGTTCACAGCGGCTATACCGTCGGCGTTTCGGAGGGCAGAATCGCCGTATTCCGGGACGGCGAGCTGTATTTGAGAACCGAGACGACGGTCTCGTCCCTGCCGCGCGCGGATCAGCTCAAGCTGGAGGAGGGGATTCGTGTTGATTCTTTAAAAGAATTAAAGAAGCTGATGCAGGATTATTGCTCCTGACTACGCCGGGTTCGCCGACGGCAATTTGTCGGTTTTACAGTTTTTCTTTCTTGAATGATTGCGTTTTATCAATCGGGGTGTTATAATACAATCGTTAAAGAGAGGAGAGGACACATGAGCAGGAAGAAAACGCAAAAGCCGCCCGTTGACCGTATTCAGGCGTCACCCGATACCGGCTTGACCGCCGCTCAGGTTGAAGAAAGAGTACGCAAGGGTTATGTGAACGTCACAGATGATCCGAACGAAAAGACAACCGGTAAGATCATCAGAAATAACCTGTTTACGTTCTTTAACGTCGTTTTGTTTACGATCGCGGCTGTCTTTGCAGGCTTCATGATCTATTTACATTCCATCGGACGCTCGGATATCGTCAACGAGTATTTCGGTTTTTCAAAATTTGTTTTCCTGATCCCCGCCGTGATGAATGTCGCGATGGGTTCATTTCAGGAAATCAAAAGCATGAGGGTGATCAAAAAGCTCAAGATCGTCACCAGCACCAAAAGCAAGGTGATTCGCGACGGTGAAGCCGTCATGCTTGACGCTTCTCAGATCGTCGTCGATGATATCGTCGCGCTCACTGCCGGCGATCAGGCGACGGCGGATCTGATCGTGCTCAGCGGTGAGGTGGATGTTGACGAATCCATGCTGACCGGTGAGGCGGATCATGTCAAGAAAAAGGTCGGAGATACGATTTTATCCGGTTCTTCGATCATCGTCGGTTCCGCCCGCTGCCGCGCCGATAAGGTCGGTAACGATACATACGCCTCCGATCTGACCTATAAGGTCAAGAGCGGCGCGCGCCACAGCTCCGAGCTGATGAACTCGATCATGAGGATCATCAAGGTGCTGACGGTGGGCCTGTGCATCGCGGTTATCGTCACCACCGTTACCCTTGCCGTCAGGATCGGCGCCACCGGCTCCAACACCGCTGTTTGGGGAATGCCAATGTCCCTGCGCGATCCGGTGACCTGGTCGCTGATCGTCCTGACGGACGGTATGTTCGGTATTGGTATGATTCCCTCCGGACTGGTGCTGACCACCTCGGTCGCTTTGATGGTTTCCATCTCCCAGCTGACCAAAAAACAAACGCTGATTCAGGAGCTCTATTCGCTCGAGAACCTGTCGCGCGTTGATGTGATCTGTCTGGATAAGACCGGTACCCTGACCGACGGGACGATGTCGGTGTTTGAAGTCAGGGAATTTGCGCCGAAGGCGGAGATCGAACGCCATCTGCGCGCGCTGATCGGTTCCTCCGAGGACAGGAACGCGACCTCCGAAGCGATGTATCAGTATTTCGGCGAGGATAAAAACGCCGATTACCGGGAGGCGATCCCGTTCTCCAGCGCCAACAAATACTCCGGAATCATCTATCATGACGGCAAGAAGCTGCTGATGGGCGCGCCGGAATACCTGCTGGACGCCGGTGATCAGCGCTTGGATTATGTGACCGAAAAGGCAAATGAGGGCAACCGCGTCATCGCGGTTACGCTGGACGGTGAGCTGATCGCCTTCGTCGCGATCGAGGATCATATCCGTGATACCGCCGCCGACACCCTGCGCTTCTTCCGTGAAAACGGCGTTACCGTTAAGGTGATTTCCGGCGATAATCCGCTGACTGTCAGCAAAATCGCTCAGAAATGCGGCATTGAGAACGCCGACCGCTATATCTCGCTTGCCGGCGTATCGCTGGAGGAGATCCCCGCGCTGGCGGAAAATTATACCGTGTTCGCGCGTGTCTCTCCCGAACAAAAGGAAGCGCTCGTTATGGCGCTGCAGGCGAATAAGCACAAGGTGGCGATGACCGGCGACGGCGTCAACGATATCCTGGCGCTGCGGCGCTCCGATTCGTCGATCACCTTCGCCAAGGCGACCGAGGCGGCGAAATCCTGTTCCGATGTCGTTTTGTTAGATAATGATTTCAGTCATCTCAAGGAGGTCGTCGGAGAGGGCAGGCGCGTGATCGGCAATATCCGTAAGACCGCCGTGCTTTACCTGATGAAGTCGATCGCGACCTTTATCCTTGCCTTTGCACTGATACCGCTTGCCAAGGCACAGATGTGGTTTTCTGTGGAGAATATGTATATGCTGGAGGCGGCGGTCATCGGCACGGGCGGCTTTCTGCTCTCGCTCGAACCGCGCCGTACACCCGTACAAGGCTCCTTCATCAAATATATTGTTTCACAGTCGCTCGGTGCCGGCGCGCTGGGCGCTTGCGCGGTGCTGCTGCCGATCCTGTTGAACGTCATCCCCAAGGCGCTGGGCTATCCGCCTGTGATCGCGGACGCCAACGTGCGCTCGATGATGACGATCATGCTGTCGATCACAGGTATCGTCGTTGTGCTCGCGATGTGCATCCCGTTCAACAAATATCGGGCGCTGGCGCTGTCCGCCGTGACCTTTGTGGCGGCGTTCCTCGGGCTGCTGCTGCCGGAGGCATATATCGGCGGCAATACCATCGGCGCGAGTATGCTCGCCTATGATAAGGCGGCAGGACAGACGATCTTCGACTCTCAGCTGGTTCAGCAGATGTTCCGCCCGATGAATTCTCCGTCGGTACAGTCGCTTTTATCGGATACCAACAACTATCTCGTCCTGCGCCTGTTCCTGTATATTGCGGTTCCGGTATTCATCCTGATCAGCTTTGCGGCAGAAAACTATTCACGTAAGGAGTATAAGAACGTCAGGAAAAACCGTTACTTCCGTATCGGCAGGCGTCTGGTTCTCGTCTCCGGTATCGCGCTGATTCTGCACGCGATGCTGACGATCATAGAGGTGCTGACCGGCTCCGGCTCCGTTATCACCTTCGGCGAGGCGACCGGCTCGGTCACCGCCGTGATCGTCAACATCATCTATGCGATCCTGCATCTTGTCATCGGTGTGACCGGCTACCTGCTGTGGAAGAATCCGACGAAGAAGATGATCAACCTCACCTTTATCGCCGGCTTTGCGCTGGCGGCGCTGACGCTGGGGCCGATGGACGCTACCTCCGGTCAGATGGCGCAGGGCGGTGTGCTTTTGATTATTGATAACATCGAGCTGCTCGTGATCGTTGCGGCATATCTCGTAGGCTGTACCATCTGCCACGATAATGTGCACCTCGGTCTCGCCAAGGCGCGTAATACATAAGATTAACGATTGATAAAGAAACAGGGACGGTCTCTCTCAGGCTGTCCCTGTCACGGTAATTGACGATGACAATACAAACTGTAATGAACCGGATCGACAGCCCGGAGGCGCTCAGGGGATTCCGCTCGCTTTGGCGGTCAGCCGCCTGATCCTGGGCGAAGATGCCGCGGTCCGCGTACACGGCGGCGGCTTTGCCGGAACGATCCAGGCATTTGTCCCGACGGAGCAGTTAGCGACTTATCGCGCCGGGATGGACGCCGTATTCGGCGCCGAAAGCTGTCAGAGACTGCGTATCCGTCCCGTCGGCGGCATGAGGGTGATGTCATACTAAGTAGCAATAAAAAGCTTTAAAAAGATATTAGCGGAGAATTTCGCAGAACAAGGCGGAGGGCGCAGGCAGGCTGGCGCC